>JAHFPR010000087.1 GCA_023269645.1 Alphaproteobacteria bacterium
CGCACACGCGCGTAGACCGTCCACACCCCGCTGATCGTCACGCCCAACAGCATTGTGAGGAAAAAGAAAAGATAGAACGGAAGCTCCAGTGCCACCTCCTGATAGAGCGGCAAATGGAGGACGACACTCTGGGTGTTGGCGAGCGCGAAGGCCACAAACACCACCCCCATCAGCAGCAACCCTATCCAGCGCAGCAGCTTCATGGGAAAACCTTTTGCTTCTTTGCCGTTATAATTATTTGCCGTTATTCAGGCGATCCCGCAGTTCCTTTCCGGCGCGGAAATACACCGACGAACGATCACCCAACGTCACCGTTTCCCCGGTTTTCGGATTCCGCGCGAGGCGCGCCTTCCGCTTACGCGTGGAGAACGAACCAAACCCGCGCAATTCCACTCTGTCGCCACGTTCGAGCGCGGCGGTGATGTCATCAAACATGGTTTCCACAATCACCCCAATATCCTTGATGTAAAGATTGGCGTAGCGATCCTTCAGGTGTTTGATAAGTTCGGATTTTGTCATACTCTCTCCTTAAGGCTAGCCCTCCACGGGCGTTGTTCCCTTAAAATATAGCACTGTTCTGCCAGATTGACAACAGCCCATGTAAAGAAAATACTTTAGGTATCAGCGTATTACCCGGAGCCATCGTAGTAAGGAGCGCAAGCAGGCCGGTTTTATCCTTCTTCAGCTTCACATCGTAGACTTTCAGCTTTTCCGGAATATGACGCTGCGTCTGCAGCCATTTGAGTGCCTCATCCTCGCCGCCGATCTCATCCACCAGGTGGTTATCCACCGCTTGCAGCCCGGTAAATACGCGCCCATCAGCGATCTGCTTCACCTGCTCCATCGGGATATGCCGATGCGCCACAATGCTTTCGGTAAACACGCCAAGGAAATTATCCACCATCCCCTGCAGCATTTGTTTGGTATCGTCCGTCATCGCATCGAATGGCGAGGGCGCGCCCTTGAGTGCCCCGGTTTTTACCGCGATCATCTCCACCCCCAGTTTATCCGCCAGCCCCTTCACATTTGGCACTTCGATCAACGCGCCGATGGAGCCGGTGATGGTTGCCTTGTGTGCATAGATGCGATCCGCCGGAACCGCCAGAAGATACGCCGCAGAAGTCGAGATATTATTGAACAACGCCACCACGGGCTTTTTTTTCTGAAGTTCCTCGATGGCCTGATAATATTCCTCGCCGCCTACTGCCGTTCCGCCGGGACTATCCACCTGGAGCAGTACCGCCTTGACGTGCGCGTTATCCGCGAGGCTTTTAATACCATCAAGGATTTCCTTATCGGAATTGATGATACCCTTGATTTCCACGCGCGCGATGTAATCCATCCCCGCCGGAGCACCACCCACGGATTTCGGCGCAATGTTCATTAACCCAAGGAATGCTACCAGCAGAATCGCAGCCAGCCGCCAGCGACGAACCTGCGATTTCAGGCGGTTCCTTTCGACCAGCGTTTCCGGGTTGAAGGTCATATGCTTCCGGGATGATAGATGATGGATGATAGATGATGGAATTCAGGATGATGGCTAACCGGATTTACTCCATCATCCATCATCCGTTATCCATTCCTTACTCCGCTTTCTTGGCCTTCTTCGCAGCGGGTTTCTTCGCGGCTTTCTTAGGCTCATCACTGGATTCCGCATCGTCGGAAGTAGCTGCGGCCTTTTTCGCCTTCGCCTTCGCTTTTTCTTCCTTCTTCACAGCATCTTCCTTCGCGCTTTCCAGTGCCACGCCGAGGATTCCACCCAGCGACGCGCCGGAATCAGCGGAGCCGTATTCAGCGATCGCCTTCTTCTCGGCATCCTGCTCCATCGCCTTGATGGAGAGTTTCGGCAGGCCATCCTTATCCACGCCGATGATCTTGGCATCCACGCGGTCGCCCACGGAAAACCGTTCAGGGCGGCATTCCACGCGGTCATTGGCGAGTTCGGCTTTCTTAATGAAGGAAACCTTGCCCTCGCCGACCGTCACTTCAATACCATTTTCCGTTACCGCTGCCACGATGAAGGTAGCCACTTTGCCTTTGCCTTCATCGCTTCTGCCGCCACTGCGGGCTTCGCTGCGGGAATCGCCACGCGGCTGTTCGGTGCTTTCAACCAGACCCGCAGGCTTCTCCTGCAGTTGCTTGATGCCGAGGCTGACACGTTCCTTGTTCGGGTCAATGTCGAGCACCTGCACTTTTACATGGCCGCCTTTCTTATGCTCCTTCATGGCCTGATCCGGGTTGGAACCCCATGCCACATCGGAAACGTGCACCAGTCCGTCCACATCGCCTTCCAGCCCGACAAACAGACCGAAATCGGTGATGGATTTGATCTCGCCTTCCAGGATGTCGCCCTTCTTGTACTTCGCGGCAAAGCCTTCCCACGGGTTCGAGGTGCACTGCTTGATGCCGAGGCTCAGGCGGTGCTTTTCCTGATCAATGGAGAGAATCATCACTTCCACTTCCTGGCCGATCGAAACGATCTTGTTCGGGTGGATGTTCTTCTTCGTCCAGCTCATTTCGGAAACGTGCACCAGACCTTCGATGCCAGCTTCCAGCTCAACAAACGCGCCGTAATCCGTCACATTTGTGACCGTTCCCCTGTGCTTGGTGCGCAGCGCGTATTTCGCGGCAGCCGCTTCCCACGGACTGGATTCCATCTGCTTGAGGCCAAGCGAAATACGCTGCGTTTCGCGGTCGAACTTGATGATCTTCACGTTGATTTTCTGCGCAACGGAAAGCACTTCGCTCGGATGGCTGATGCGCTTCCACGAAATATCCGTGACGTGCAGCAGGCCGTCAATCGCGCCGAGATCAATGAACGCACCGTAATCCGTAATGTTCTTCACGATGCCTTCCACCGTCATACCCTCGCGGATATTGGTGAGGGCAGCGGCACGTTCCTCGCTACGGCTTTCTTCCAGCACAGCGCGGCGGGAAACCACGATATTGCCACGTTTGCGATCCATTTTCAGGATCATAAACGGCTGCTCGATACCCATGAGCGGCGAGACATCCTTCACCGGACGCACGTCCACCTGGCTGCCCGGCAAAAATGCTACCGCGCCTTCGATTTCCACCGTGAAACCACCCTTCACGCGCCCGAAGATCACGCCTTTCACCTGTTCTTCCTTCGCATGGAGCTTCTCCAGACGTTCCCATGCTTCCTCGCGCACTGCGCGTTCACGGGAAACAACAGCTTCATTCTTCATGTTTTCGATGCGTTCGAGGAACACTTCCACCTCGTCGCCTTCCTTGATCGCCTCACGCTCGCTGAGCGGAAAATCCTTCAGCAGGACGCGGCCTTCCGTTTTCGCGCCTACGTCAATCGTCACGACATCTTTCTCTACCTTGACGACATAACCTTTCACCACCGTGCCTTCCTGCGGCAGGTTGGAATTCGCACCCTCAAACATCTCGGCGAAAACTTCACCAGTGGTATAGGGGTTGACTACTTCGCGTACTACTCGTTCTTTTGCCATTTTTTTGTCCTTTGGTCGGTAGTCGGTAGTCGGTGGTCGGTGGCTACCGACTACAGGCTACGGGCTACAGACTCGCTATACCCAGTCACTTCACCGGGGTTGGGGTTGATATTAATGCGGTTAGTGACCCGTGCACGGTGATTTTACTGACCACCGACCACCGACCACCGACCACTTCCTTGAATCACGTTCCACATTTTATCGAAGACTTCGTCCATATTCAGATCGGTCGTATCAATCCGGATGGCATCCTCGGCGGCCTGCAGCGGTGCGGCTTTGCGGGTTTTATCCCGCGCATCGCGCTCCCGCAGATTCTGCAAAACGTCGCCGTATATAACCGATTCCGTTTGAGATTTCAACTGATTAAATCGCCGTTTCGCACGGGCTTCCAGGGAAGCCGTGATATAGAACTTTACATCCGCGTCCGGGCAGACCACGGAACCGATGTCCCGCCCGTCCAGCACCGCCCCCTGTTTGCTCGCCACGACAGCCCGTTGAAAATCCAGCAGTGCCGCCCGCACACCGGGGATGGCCGAAACGATGGAAGCGGCCATACCAACACTTTCATTATCCAATTCAAGATGTTGTATTTCATCAATTTTAAGTGTTTTAGAAATTTCAATAGCATGGCGTGCGGCCAGGCTCGCATGATCCTCCGCCTCGCCAATATCGTAAGAAGATTGCATCAATTTAACCCCCACCGCGCGGTAGATTTTCCCGGTATCCAGATACACCGCACCGAGCCGCTCCGCAATGCGCCGCGCGACCGTTCCCTTGCCCGAAGCGGCGGGGCCGTCAATAGCGATAATGAAGGATGAGGTTTCAGGAACAGGTTTCAGCACATTTTTTTTGAAACCTGAAACCTTTTCCTGAAACCTTATCACCGCCCCCAGCCCGCGCATCAGATCCACGAATCCGGGAAAGCTGGTGGCGATCATCGCAATATCATCCACTGTCACCGGGTTTTCCGCCGCCAGCCCCAGCACCAGGAAGCTCATGGCGATGCGGTGGTCGAGGTGGGTTCGGATGGATGATGGATGATGGATGATGGATGATGGATTACCATCAACCACCAGCGAATCCTCCCCCGCTTCCGCTTTTACACCGCATACCTTCAGCCCATCCGCAATCGCCGAAAGCCTGTCGCTTTCCTTTACGCGCAGTTCCTTGAGTCCCAGCATGGTGGTTGTGCCTTCCGCAAACGAGGCCGCCACCGCGAGTATCGGATATTCGTCAATCATTGAAGGCGCGCGTTCGGCGGGAACGGTGATGCCCTTCAGCTTGCTGTGGCGCGCGGTAATATCCGCCACTTCCTCGCCCGCAAGCTCGCGCCTGTTGCTAAACGCAATATCCGCGCCCATCTCAATGAGTGTCGTATAAAGCCCGGTGCGCAGGGAATTAATCAACACATTCCGCACCGTGATTTCCGAACCCGGCACAATCAACGCCGCCACAATCGGGAACGCGGCGGAGGACGGATCGCCCGGCACTTCGATATTCCGCGCGCGCAATTCCGGCTGGCCGGTGAGGGTGATTTGCAGTGAACAGCTTTCACGAACAGGTTGCAGCGCATCCTCACTAAAACCTGTTCCTAAAACCTGTTCCTCCACTACCACTTCCGCCCCCAGATAGCGCAGCATCCTTTCGGTGTGGTCGCGCGTGGGTTCCGGCTCAATGACAGTGGTTTTTCCAGGGATATTCAAGCCTGCCAGAAGTACGCAGCTTTTCACCTGCGCCGAGGCCACGGGCAGTTCATAGCAAATCGGCACGAGATTATCCCCGCCCTGAACCGTGAGCGGCAGTTTTCCGCCTTCCGCCGAGGTGATGACTACGCCCATTTTTTCCAGCGGAATAATCACGCGCCCCATCGGGCGTTTGCGGAGGCTGGCATCGCCGTCGAACGTCACCGGGAATTCATAGGGCGCGACCAGCCCCATCATCAGCCGCGCGCCCGTGCCGGAATTGCCCATATCCAGCACTTCCGAAGGTGCAGACAGCCCCCCCACCCCCACGCCGTCCACAATCCATACCTTATCGCGTTTCTCGATCCCCACCCCCATCGCGCGGAGGGCGGCGGCGGTGTGGAGCACATCCTCGCCTTCCAGCAACCCATATATTTCCGTGCGGCCTATCGCCTGCGAGGAAAGCATCAACGCCCGGTGCGAAACGGATTTATCGCCGGGAACAGTAATGGTTCCGTGGAGGGATGTGCTGCGGGAGGATGTGGCTTGTGTTGATTTAGGCATTCAATGTTTGTACCTTTTTATAAGCTCAGGATTATAGATACGCGTGGTGGAAGCCGGATATTTATCCAGCTTGGCCGCAGGTCGGCGAGGGCGCAAAATAAGTTCACCTCCGCAATTGGGACATACTCCCCCAAAAATAGAATCAGCACACAACGTGCAGAACGTGCATTCAAAAGAACAGATGTGCGCCTCGGTGGTTTCTGGCGGAAGATCCTTATTGCAGCATTGACAGTTTGGGCGCAGTTGTAACATCTATCAATAAGCCTTCCAGCGCATACCGCCCAGTATATGTGTCACTTTATCGCCCTTGCCGAAGGGGAGGAGATATTGCCGGTATTTAATCAGCAGATGGTAAGAGTTGACAAATTCACCCGCATCCGCCATCGGCTGCCGGTTCTTCACCACTTCATCGAACACCTGTATCGCGTGGTTTGTATAGGGGGAAACGAGCCTGTCCGCCTCATCGCCGGTGGTGTAATCCTCGCCATAAGCATCCACCAGGTTCGCGCCGAGGTAATCATACTGGTAGCGATGCGTAGAGTGAATCTGCACCAGAAAGCAGTTTTTCCAGATTTTCTCCAGTACTTCCGGATCAATTTCCGCCTCAGCCGGCAGGCCTGCGCGGTCGGCCTTCAGCCCGTGCCAGTAATCCTTGAGAATGTCCTGCAACCGTCCATCTTCCATATATTTTCCTGTCATCCTTCGTCTGCGATCAGGTTGACAGTTATACCTTATCCGTTATTTTCCGCAAGCACCGTTCCGGCAAGATAGAGCGATCCACAGATGAGCACACGGAAATTCTTTCCGCCCCGCGCGGCGATGGCCGCAAGTGCCGTACGCACACTTTCTGCCGGATATGTTTCTTTTATGCCTGTTTTTCGCGCGATTCCAGCCATTTCCTCCGGCATTATCGCGGATGGCTCCCCCGGAATACCAACAGCATACAGCGCAGTAATGTAGGGCGCGAGCGGCGCGAGAAAGCCTGCTGCATCCTTGTTCCCCAGCATCCCTGCGATAAGGATGAGCGGCTTATCCAGCCACACCCGCGCCTGACTGGCAAGCACTTCGCCCGCATCGGCGTTATGCCCGCCATCAAGCCACAGCTCGGCATTCTCCGGCAGCAGCGCAGCCAATTTCCCCTCCTGAAGCTGTTGCAGCCGCGCAGGCCAGCGGGCGGTTTGCAGACCACGGAGGATAGTGTCACCCCGCACTTGTTGCGGGGTTAGCTTTTGTTGTTCTATAGCCCCACCATCACTTGCCGCGAGGTAGATCGCCCTAGAATCGCTACGCGATTCAGGCGATGACGTTAAAACCTGCACCGCCGCCACCGCCACACGCGCGTTGATGTGCTGGTGCGCGCCTTTCAATGCCAGTTCCGGCAATACGATATTCTCATCGCCAGGCATAAGCATTGCGCCCACCTCCCGCGCCGCCCGCTCCAGCACCTCCATCACTTCGGGGCGTTGCGGCGCGCTCACGCACGACACGCCCGGCTTCATGATCGCCGCTTTCTCCGCTGCGATTTCCGCCAGCGTATTTCCCAGGAACTCTGTGTGATCCATGCCGATGGAGGTTATCACCGTCAGCACAGGTTTTGCGATGACGTTGGTCGCATCCAGCCTTCCCCCCAGGCCAGTTTCCAGCAGCACTACATCAGCGGACACGCGCGAGAATGCAAGAAACGCCGCCGTCGTCGTGCCTTCAAAAAACGTGACGGGAAGCTCCCCCGCCGCAATCCGGCATTCCTCCAGCATTGCATAAAGCATGGCATCGGAAATCACCTCCCCCGCCACCACGATGCGCTCGTTGAACTCCACCAGATGCGGCGAGGTGTAAACGTGCACACGCAAGCCAGCCGCCTCCAGCATCGCCCGGATGAACGCAATTGTGGAGCCTTTGCCGTTTGTCCCCGCCACGTGCACAACGGGCGGAAGCGCGCACTCCGGATTCCCCAGCCGCGTCAGCAGCGCCCTAACCCGCACGAGGCCGAGTTCGATATTTTTATAGGTGCTTGGCGCAGGCCAGTGGGGAAATTTCATGCTCTGCTTAATGCTTTGTTAAATATTCCATGTTATACTAGCAGCCTATAGACTGAAAATTGGCGAAAAACAATGTCGGGCGAGCATCTGGAGCAGGAATCACGAAAGGTCGCGGTATTTTTCCACGCGCTGAGCGAAAACGCGATGTGCCCGGACGGTGCAGCGGCGGCCTGGGCGATCCGTGAGCATTTCAAAGACCAGCCCGGCGTAGATGTGGAGTTTATTCCCCTCGCGCACGGCGATCCTGAAGCCACGAAGCAGAAAATCCTCCGCCATCTGGATGCGGATACCGAAACCGTCTTCGCAGATATTGCCCCTTCCCGCGAAGTACTTGAAATGCTGATGAAGCCGGATGAAAACGGCGCGCGGCGG
>JAHFPR010000249.1 GCA_023269645.1 Alphaproteobacteria bacterium
GAACGTGCATCTGGAAATGGAGCGCAATAACGAACGCTACCAGTTCCTGAAATGGGGACAGGGCGCGCTGGATAATTTCAGTGCCGTGCCGCCGGGGACGGGCATCTGCCATCAGGTGAACCTGGAATATTTAGCCGATGTGGTATGGACGCGCGAGGAAAAAGGCGAAACCTTCGCCTACCCCGATACTCTGGTGGGAACGGATAGCCACACCACCATGATCAACGGCCTGGCCGTGCTCGGCTGGGGAGTGGGCGGCATTGAGGCGGAAGCGGCCATGCTTGGCCAGCCGATTTCCATGCTCATCCCGAAAGTGGTGGGCTTCCGGCTCACCGGAAAAATGCGTGAAGGCACAACCGCCACCGACCTCGTGCTCACCGTCACGCAGATGCTCCGCAAGCACGGCGTAGTGGAGAAATTCGTGGAGTTTTACGGCTCCGGCCTCGACCACCTGCCGCTCGCCGACCGCGCCACTATCGCCAACATGGCTCCGGAATACGGCGCAACCTGCGGCTTCTTCCCCGTGGACGAGGAAACCGTGAAATACCTGGAGCTTTCCGCACGCGACAAGGATACCGTGGCACTGGTGAAGGCCTATTGCAAGGAACAGGGCTTGTGGCGCAACAGCGACTCCCCCGATCCGCAGTTCAGCGAAACGCTGGAACTTGATCTCTCCACCGTGGAACCCGCCATCGCAGGCCCCACCAAGCCGCAGGAAAAAGTGCTGCTCTCCAAGGCCTCGGAAGGTTTCCGCGCGCTGGTGATGAAGGATAACGCCTCCGCCAATCTCGATAAAAACCACAGTGTGAAGGGCAAGGGCTTTCCGCTTCAGCACGGCAGCGTCGTCATCGCCGCGATCACGAGTTGCACCAACACCTCCAACCCCAGCGTGATGCTGGCCGCCGCACTGGTGGCGCGCAACGCGTTCGCCAAGGGGCTGAAGGTGAAGCCGTGGGTAAAAACCTCGCTCGCACCCGGCTCCAAAGTGGTGACAGAATACCTGAACGCAAGCGGCCTGCAGAAAGACCTCGACGCGCTCGGCTTCAACCTGGTGGGCTATGGCTGCACCACCTGCATCGGCAATTCCGGCCCACTACCGGAGGAAATTGAAACCTGCATCAAGGATAACAAGCTGGTGGTGTCCTCCGTACTTTCCGGCAATCGCAATTTTGAGGGGCGCGTCCATCCGCTCACCCGCGCGAATTATCTGATGTCGCCGCCGCTGGTCGTGGCTTACGCGCTCGCGGGGAACATGGCGATTGATCTTGTGAAAGACCCGCTCGGCAAGGGCGCGGACGGAAAACCGGTGTACCTCAAGGACATCTGGCCAAGCAACCGGGAGATAGCAAAATTCGTGCAGGATAACATCACCCCCGCCATGTTCCGGCAGAAATACGGGGATGTTTTCCGTGGCACGGAGGAATGGCAGGCCATTAAAACGGCGGATAGCCTCACCTACCCGTGGGATAACGCCAGCACCTACATCCAGAATCCGCCCTATTTCGCGGGGATGACGAAAAGCCTCACCAAAGTGAAGGACATCAAGGGCGCGCGCCCGCTGGCCATTCTGGGGGATTTCATCACGACGGATCACATCTCGCCCGCAGGAAATATTGCGAAGGATTCCCCCGCCGCGAAATACCTGGAGGCGCACGGCGTAGCGCGTCAGGATTTCAATTCTTATGGCTCCCGGCGCGGTAACCATGAGGTGATGATGCGCGGCACGTTCGCCAACGTGCGCATCAAAAATGAGATGGCTCCCGGCACGGAAGGCGGTGTCACCCGCTTCATGCCGAGCGGCGCGCCGATGGCAATATACGACGCGGCGATGCAGTATAAAAAGGAAGGTACGCCGCTCGTCGTGTTCGGCGGCCAGGGTTACGGGATGGGGTCATCGCGCGACTGGGCGGCGAAAGGCACGGTGCTGCTGGGCGTGAAGGCCGTCATCACCGAAAGCTATGAGCGCATCCACCGCTCCAACCTGGTCGGCATGGGCGTACTGCCGCTGCAATTCCACGAGGGAACCACGCGCAAAAGCCTGAAGCTGGATGGCTCGGAAGTGTTCGACATCACCGGGCTGGAAAAAGGCATCACCCCGAAAATGGAGGTGAAGCTCACCATCAAGCGTGCCAACGGAGCACCACAAAGCATCCCGCTGCGCGTCTGCATTGATACCGCCAACGAAGTGGAATATTACGAAAACGGCGGGATATTGCACAAGGTGATTCGGGACTTGGCGGGCTGATGCTTTGTCATTCCCGCGAAAGCGGGAATCCAGCGTAAGCCGCGTCTGCGGCGGAAAAGCCTTACACAACCAACTTGACCCAAGCATTTTAGTTTTCTGCGGCGTGGACACGCCGTGCTGGATTCCCGCCTTCGCTGGAATGACG
>JAHFPR010000088.1 GCA_023269645.1 Alphaproteobacteria bacterium
CTCCGCTATGCCACCGCCGATAATTTTACCGGTGCGCCGGTGTATGCGCGCCCGGCCTGTTTCCTGCACACGGCGGCGGTGGAGAAGCTCGGCAAGGCGGTGGAGCTTGCGGCAGCACTGGGGCTGAAGCTCAAAATCTTCGATGGCTTCCGCCCGCTGGAGGTGCAGTGCCGCCTGTGGAACCACACGCCCGATCCGGAATTTCTTTCCAACCCCGATAGCGGCTCCTGCCCGCATTGCCGGGGGGTGGCGATTGACCTCACGCTGATGGACAAGGCCGGGCGCGAGCTTCCGATGGGCACGGAGTTCGATGCGTTCACCCCGCTCTCGCACCACGGCGCAACCGATATTCCGGCGGATACGCAGCGCAACCGCCTGCTGCTGCTGGGGCTGATGACCGCCGCCGGGTGGGATTTCTACAAGAACGAATGGTGGCACTACCAGCTTTTCAACGCGCGCAGCTACGAACTTCTGACCGATGCAGCGGCGGGAACCGGGCTGGTGTGATGATGCTAACCATGATTCTCAGGAAATTCATCGTTAAGCCATAATGCAAAGAGCGGATCATCAAACACCACTTTCCCTTTTTTGGTGCTTTCATCAATAATCTGTTTGGCTTTGAGAGCGTTTAAGGCGGTAGCAACGTGGGCAGAGCTTTTGATCTCATATTTATCCAGAAATTCTTTGGAATGTACGGATTCTTTTTCGCGTGCCGCCAGGCGTAATATGCGCTGTTGCGAGAGTGTAAGGGTGTTAAGGAGCGTCTGATAAGCATATGCGTTCTGTTTGACAATGGTATGCAGCATAGCATTGATACCTTCTTTGGTGACGGAAGTTTCCCCCGCCGCCACAATATGAAAACAGACCATTTGCACGTAATTCGGCGTATGGCTCACTTGTGAAAAAAGATGCAGCGCAGCGTTCTTTGAGCAGGATACGCCACTAATTCCAAAACGCTGGATAATCCAATCTGCGAATGCATCTTCAGGAGGATAGGAAAAATCAATCATCTGACACGTCCGGTAAAAGGGACGGTTATTGTCGTTGAACATATCGTGAATAATGCTGCGTCTTGAGCCGCTGAAGAGAAATGAGATGGTTTTATGCGCCTGCATTTTGGAGCGCAATGTGGCTTCAAGCCATCCTTCATCCTCCAGGCGCGCTACGGACTGAAATTCATCAAAAGCAATGCACAGATTCGGGGCTATATTGCCAAGTGAATCCAGCGTTTCAAGAATAAGCTGCTTGATTTGATCATCCGAGGCAAGATGCGGAGAGAATTGCAGGGACACACTTCCCGCAGCGTTATTTTCCCAGGTAAGTATGGGTTTGAATTGCGAAGGAAGGCTCTTGATCCACGCGCCAAATTTTTTCAGCAGGGAGTTCTTCTTGCGAAGCGCGTTGACGAGTTGCTGTAAAAAATCACGGTGGCTGGTGATATTAAAAATATCCACCAACACAGTCGGTCGCTTGTGCGTTTGCTCTTCATATTTAAGCAGGTCGATAATGAAGGATGTTTTTCCGAACCTTCGCGGGCCGACAAGCACTACGTTCATGCCATTATTCAGAAAACTTAAGGTGCTTTTACGTAAATCAGGACGATCAAAATAATATTCGCCTTCGACAGGATTACCGAACTTAAAAGGGTTCACAGCACTTCTCCGGATGACGATAACTAACAGTATCGTTAATAATTTTTGTTCACGCAAGTGCTTTCTATAAAAAACTGCAGAAGGTCGTGGGGGCTACTTCATAAAACACTGCTCCTTCCCCGGAAATTTGCGGGCGCGCACGTCCTCCGCGAATTGCGCCACAGCGGTTTCTATCGCCGCGCCTAATTCCGCATAGCGTTTTACGAATTTCGGGGCGGTGGTGAAGATTCCGAGCATATCCTCCGTTACCAGCACCTGGCCGTCGCAGGCGGGGGACGCGCCGATGCCGATGGTGGGAATCGCCGCGATTTCCGTGATTTCCCGCGCCAGGCTTTCCGTGATGCCCTCCAGCAGCAGGGCGAACGCGCCCGCTTTTTCCACCGCGCGCGCGTCGGCGAGAATCCGCGCCCGGTCTTCCGCCGTTTTGCCGTGATAATGGTAGCCGCCGTCCGCGTGCACGGATTGCGGCTTGAGACCGATATGTGCCATCACCGGGATGCCGCGTTCCGCGATGAACGTGATGGTTTCCACCATCTCCGCGCCGCCTTCCAGCTTCACCGCCTGCGCGCCCGTCGCCTTCATGATCCGCGCCGCCGCCCGGAAGCCGCGATCCGGAGCGTCCTGATAGGAGCCGAACGGCATATCCACCAGCACCAGCGCGCGTTCGCTCGCCCGCGTGACCGCCGCGCCGTGGTCACACATCATCCGCACGGTGACGGGCAGCGTGCTCTCCATGCCATACAGCACCATCCCCACCGAATCTCCCACCAGCAGAATGTCGCAATGCTTATCGAGCATCCGCGCCATCGGAGCGGTATAGGCCGTGAGCACCACGAGGGGCGTTGTGCCTTTCTGCTTGCGGAGATCTGTGATGGTGAGGCGGGGCATGGCGGCTGAAGAAGGGTTCTTTCTTAAAGTATCCTGCCCGCAGGCGGGAATGTCAAGGAACCAGCGGCGATTAGGTAGTATCCTCATTTCGTCATCCATCTCACGGCAGTATTGGGGGGCGATGGATTCCACCTGGAGCGTTTTCGATTGAATTTGCTATCCGAACTCTGAACTCCGGTCATTTCCCCGGCACTTCCGCCCGAATCGCCAGCGCGTGTACGGGATTGCCCATTTCTTCCTTCAGCACTTCATACACCCGTTGATGCCGCTGCACACGGGATTGCCCCCGGAATTTTTCCGATACGATGGCTACCTCGAAATGCGTTTCCCCCTCCGGCCTTGCACCCGCGTGCCCGGCATGGCGATGGGAAATATCCGTGACGGAAAGTTCCAGGGGCTGCAGTGCCGCTTCGAGCTTCCGGCGCATCCGCTCCGCGACAACACCCTTGAAATTATCCTTTTGCATCACCATTTATACTTGTAAGGCCATTTATCGTTATACGGGTAGCGCGCAAAAAAGCTTTACTCTATCCAGGTTTTATACCAGTTCTACAATACAACCAAATCATCAACTTTGGGTTTTTTATTCCGGAGTATGTTGCAATACCATCCATCATTGTGTTTCTCTATGGCACATACCATACTCCGCTCTTTTCGCAGGCCGCGCATGAGATTCGGGCTATAACTGTTGGTTGAAAAGGGTTTTTTTACAATTTAGTGCTTTTGGCACGGGGCTTGCAGTGCTAGTGTGGTCACCATCGTAAAAGGAGAATATCATGACTACAACTACAAAAACCATACGGCGTACCAACGTAAGGCAGACGAACGAGCTGGATATATCCATTGGCAATAAGGTCAACCAGCTCCGATTGGCGCAGGGCACGACGCGCCATCAGCTCGCCGCCAAAATAGGCGTGACGCATCAACAGTTGCAGAAATACGAAAAAGGCACAAATCGCGTCACCGCCAGCCGCCTTGCCGACCTCGCCCGCGCGCTTGCCGTGGACGTGAGCTATTTCTTCGAGGAGGACGTGCTCCCCTTCGAGGAAGGACAGATTGAACGCCAGCGTATGTGCATTGAGCTGATGCGCGATTTCGCCCGCATCACCCGTCCCGACCAGCAAAATGCCATCCGCAGGCTGGTGAAAGTGCTGGTGGAGGAAGAGGGGGCGGAATAAGGTTTCAGGAACAGGTTTTAGGAACAGGTTTTAGGAACAGGTTTCAGCGCACACTAACACTATGCTGAAACCTGTAACCTCTTCCTGAAACCTGTTCCTGAAACCTATCCCTTGCCTCCCCGCGCGGGAATTATTATACCTAGGGGATGCCTCACGAAACTCCACCCGTCACCGCCGACACTATCGGCAACCTCGCGCTCCTCCGCCGCCTGTATACGCAATACATCCGTCGCCACCGGGGCAAGCTCTGGCTGGCGGCGATTTATATGGTGCTGGATTCGGCAGGCACGGCAGGGCAGGCCTATATGATCAAGCCGGTGATGGACGACATCTTCACCGACCGCAACGCGCACCTTCTCCAGATTATTCCCTTTATCATTTTCCTGCTTTCGGTGCTGAAAGGGCTGGCTACCTACAGCCATTCGCTGCTGATGAAATTTGTCGGCCAGCGCCTTTCCACCGATATGCAGATAGACCTCTACCGCCACCTGCTGCACGCTGATGTGGCGATGTTTTCCGCCACCGCTTCCGGCAATCTCATTTCGCGCTTCACCAACGACATCCAGCTTCTCCGACGCAGCATGACCATCGCGCTGGTGGCGGTCGCCAAGGAGATGGTGACACTGCTGTTCCTGCTTGCCGTGATGCTTTCCCAGAGCGTCAGCCTCACGCTTATCGGCTTCCTGGCCTTCCCCATTGCGATACTGCCGATTCTGCGGCAGGGGCGGAATATGCGGAAAGTTTCCCGCAAAACGCAGGAGCAAATGGGCGAATACACCCGCCATCTGGACGACGCTTTCCAGGGTGTGCGGCTGGTGAAGGCCTACGCGAATGAGGGCTACGAGGTGGAGCGCGCGCGCGGTATCATGGAGCGGATGTTCGGGCTGTATATCCGCGCGGCGAGGATAGAATCCGCCGCCGCCCCGATCATCGAGGCACTGGCGGGCGTGGCGGTGGCGGGCGTGGTGTTCTACGGCGGGATGCAGGTGCTGGAGCATAACACCACGTCGGGCGCGTTTTTTTCCTTCATCGGCGCGCTGCTGATGAGCTACAAGCCGATTAAAACCCTCTCCAGCCTCAACAGCAACATCCAGGAGGGGCTGGTGGCGGTGCGGCGCGTGTTCGCGGTGATGGATACGCAGCCTGCCGTGCAGGATACTCCGGACGCGAAAGAACTTGCGGTGCGCAGCGCAGAAATCGCCTTCAGCAACGTGCAATTTCGCTACGGCGAGGACAAGCAGGCACTGCACGGGGTAACCTTTGAGGCTCCGGCGGGGGCGTGTGTAGCACTGGTGGGAGCATCGGGCGCGGGAAAATCCACCATCATGAACCTGATGCTGCGCTTCTATGACCCGGAAGACGGGGGAATTTCCATCA
The DNA here is from genome assembly GCA_023269645.1 of Alphaproteobacteria bacterium. Taxonomy (GTDB): domain Bacteria; phylum Pseudomonadota; class Alphaproteobacteria; order Rickettsiales; family UBA8987; genus JAHFPR01. Next base: position 5,096 of record JAHFPR010000088.1, read on the forward strand.
ACGGGCAGGATATACGCGGGATGAGGCTGCAAAGCCTGCGGGGGCATATCGCGCTGGTGAATCAGGAGGCCACGCTGTTCGACGATACCATCCGCGCCAACATCCTCTATGGGCGGCACGATGCCACGGAGGAACAGATGGTCGCGGCGGCAAAAGACGCGGCGGCGCATGAGTTCATCCTGGAGCAGCCGCAGGGTTATGATACTCCCATCGGCCAGCACGGGGTGCGGCTTTCCGGCGGGCAGCGGCAGCGCGTCGCCATCGCGCGCGCCATGCTGAAAGATGCCCCCATCCTGCTGCTCGATGAAGCCACCAGCGCGCTCGATACCGTTTCCGAAAAGCAGGTGCAGGCGGCACTCGCGCGGCTGATGCGGGGGCGCACCACGCTCGTCATCGCGCATCGGCTTTCCACCATCCTCCACGCCGATATTATTCACGTGGTGGATAAGGGGCGCATCGTGGAATCCGGCAGCCATAAGGAACTGCTCGCGCGGCGGGGGGCGTATTACAAGCTCTACCAGCACCAGTTCGCCGGGCAGGAAAAAGAATAGTCGTCATACCGACGAAGGCCGACATCCATCTTTACGTTGGGTTGTATATCATTATCAATTCGTTTTCCAAGCCTTTGGCACTGTCTACTAAAGATAGATACACGCACTGTCACCCCGTCTTTATGACGGGGTCTGGCAGGATTGCTTTCAGCAATCCCTGGCATTGCGCCGGATGCCGTGACAGGCACGGCATGACAAGGTGAGAAAATCTACCTTTATTCCGCTCCTTGCCCGGACTACTGTTTTTGCCAATGGGATCCCAAGGCTTCGCCACTAAAGAGGCGTGGCTTGCCTGCTGCGCCTGCCTGCTGCACCGTATTCTTGCGCTTGCACTAACGCTTTCTGACTGGTAGACGTTTCGGATGCTGATGCGTATACGGAAACATATCCTCTTCCTGCATGAGAAGGCATGGCTGTTGGTGCTGTATGGCGCAGCGATGTTCCTGTTCGGTTTCAGTATCAACCAGATATTCTCACTTCCGCATCCGGGCGAGAAAGCACCTGCGGCACAGGAAATTGTCGAAGCCACGCCGCCTGTCCAGTCCGCACCCCCATTGCCGAAGCATCCGAAGCCGGGCGAAAAACCCCCGGTTAAGGCTCCCGCACAGGTTCCGGGCGAGGAAGCGGGGGGTAAATCCCCGCCGCCGGAAGAAATGGAGGAAACTCCGGGCACGGCAGCGGAGGAAGTGGCCGCAGAGGAAGGGCGGGGGCCGCAGGAGGCCGAAGGCGGGGCTATTGTGGAGCCGGAGCCGGAGCCGAGCTATTCCGAATATATCTATGACCTGACGGTGGAAAAGGGCGATACCCTCACCGATATGCTGGTGGAGGCGGGGGTGGATCGCCAGGAAGCGAACCTTGCCAGTTCCTCGTTGCAGAAATCATATGATCTCCGGCAGCTTCAGGTCGGCCAGCCTATCCAGGTCGTGTTCCGCGAGGGCGCGGCTACGGGCGCGGAAACCGGGGCACTGGATTTCGCCCTGCTGCGCATCGAGGAAGCGGATCGCATCGTGGAACTCGCCAAGGATGCCAAGGGCAATTTCTCCGTAAGCCAGCGGCCTAAGGAACTGAAGCGGCAGCTTGTGCACGCGGGCGGGGTGATTACGGACAGCCTCTATACGCTCGCCAACAGCCTGGGAATTCCGTATAACGTCCTGCAGGAATCGGTGAATGCTTACAGTTTCGATGTGGATTTTCAGCGCGACATCAAGCAGGGCAACCGTTTCGAGGTGCTTTATGAGGCCTATTTCGATGCCAGCGGCAAGAAAATCCGCGACGGCAGTCTGGTGTATGCCCTGCTCACCGTGGGGGAAAAAGACCTGAAAATCTATCGCTTCTCCGTTACCGGCGATGAGAAAGACATGGAATATTATACCGAAGACGGGCAGGTGCTCCGCAAATCCCTCCTCAAAACGCCGGTCAACGGTGCGGTGATTTCCTCGCCCTTCGGCGCGCGCAAGCACCCGATTTCCGGCTATACCAAAGTGCATAAGGGCGTGGATTTCGCCGCGCCGGTCGGTACGCCGGTCTACGCCGCCGGCGACGGGAAAATCGAGAAAATCGGCTGGAACGGCGGCTACGGCAATTACCTCCGCGTCTGGCACGATGCGGAATACGCCACCGCCTACGCCCATTTAAGCCGGTTTGCCAAGGGCATGAAGCGCGAGCGTCGTGTGCGCCAGGGGCAGGTGATCGCATATGTTGGCACTACCGGCTATTCCACCGGTCCACATTTGCATTTTGAAATACTCCATTACGGCAAGCAGGTAAACCCCATGAAGGTGACGCTGCCTGCCGCCCGCAGGCTGGCTGGCAAAGACCTCAAAGCGTTGCAGGCGCGCGCTGGGCAGGTGCGGCAATGGCTCAGCGGAACTGCCACCAAACAGCTTGCCGTGCCCGTGGATCAGCCCGCCATGTCCGCTCCTGTCCCCGCAGACGCGAAGGATAAAAGCCAGTAGACATTGGTGTTGGTTGACGCTAATATGCTGAAGACACTGTAATCTCATCACGGAACACCGAAAATCTCACGCAATGACAAGCTTTCTCGATAAACGGGTCGGCGATGGCGAGGCCAAAGCAAAGAAAGCCACGCTCCGCCGCGCGCGGATGCTTTCCGAAACCAAAAACTGGTATGCCGACCGCCACCAGAGCGTGTCGGTGCAGCGCAATGCCCTGTTTATTTTTGTCCTCCTGCTGCTTGCCGGGCTTGGGTTTTCCGTCATGATGATTGCACAGCTCACCAACAGTAAAACCTTCGAGCCGTTCGTGGTGGAAGTGGATGATAAATCCGGGGTCATTACTCAGGTGACCACGCAAACTGTCGAGCAGTTTTCGGCGGACGAGGCCGTGCTCCGCGCGATGCTGGTGCAGTATGTTCGTGCCAGGGAAGGCTATGACGCTGAGAATTTCCGCAACAATTATATGCAGGTGGTGCGGCTTTACTCGGCACCTCCGGTATATGG
>JAHFPR010000250.1 GCA_023269645.1 Alphaproteobacteria bacterium
CAAGAGCCTCTACCAGTATACGCTCCAGGGCAGCAACCTCGATGAATTGTATGCGTGGTCGGATAAACTGATGGAAGCGGTTTCGGCAGAAAATGGATTTCAGGATGTTACATCTGATTTGCAACTAAATAGTTTGCAGGCTATTATTAATGTAGAACAAGAGAAGGCTTCGAGCTTCGGCGTGACTTATGAGGATGTGCGGCGGGCACTTTATAGTGCCTACGGTGCGGGGCAGGTGGCGAGCCTTTATGCGCAGGCGGATACCTACGCGGTGATTTTCGAGGTTGCGCCGTCCTTCCAGCAATCGCCGGAGGACATCGGGAAAATTTACGTCAGCGGCACGGGGAATACTGGTCACACGAATAATGGCGTGGAAAAGCCCGTGGTTCCGCTGGAATCCATTGCGACAATCACGCGCGGCATCGCGCCGCTTTCGGTGAACCACCAGGGGCAGCTTCCCGCCGTCACGATTTCTTTCAACCTCGCGCCGGGCGTTTCGCTGGGGCAGGCGGTGGAGCGCATCACCAGTGTGCAGAAAAAACTCGGCTTTCCCGATACTATCGCCGGAAAATTTCAGGGCACGGCGCAGGCGTTTCAGGCTTCCTCCGGCGGGCAAGGCGCGCTGGTGCTGATGGCGATCATCGTCATTTATATCATTCTGGGAATGCTCTATGAGAGCTTCATCCACCCGGTGACGATCCTTTCCGGGTTGCCCTCGGCGGGTTTCGGAGCGGTGGTGGCACTGATGCTGTTCAGGATGGATCTGAGCGTGATCGCCATCGTGGGCGTGGTGCTGCTGATTGGCATCGTGAAGAAAAACGCCATCATGATGGTTGATTTTGCCATCAACGCCCGCAAGGAGGGTATGAGCGCGGAAGATGCCATCCATCAGGCGTGCAGGCTGCGTTTCCGCCCCATCATGATGACCACGATGTGCGCAATTTTCGGTACACTTCCCATCGCCAGCGGCCTCGGCGCGGGTTCGGAACTCCGCCAGCCGCTTGGTATCGCGGTGGTGGGTGGGCTGTGCGTTTCGCAACTGCTGACCCTTTTCATCACCCCGGTGGTATACCTTTACCTGGAGCGCGTTTCAGACTGGCTGAAGAGCCGCTGCCCTGAATAACATCTTTTCTTCTCCCCTCCCGCTTGCGGGAGGGGCAAGTAATCCGAGCCAGCTTGCTGGCCGGATTAGTGGGAAGGGTGTCTCTTTCTTCGGTTCTCTCCCGCAAGCAACACCCCCTCCGCAAATCCGGCGAGTAAACTCGCTCGGATTTACTGCCTCCCCCGCAGGCGGGGGAGGATCAGGGATTTGTTTTATCCGCATCCACTACCGTTTTCCGCAAACCGGGGGATTTCCAGGCGGTGATCGCCACTACCACCAGCGTCCCGATACCGCCCAGCACTACCGAGGGAACCAGTCCAAAAATTTTTGCCGCCACGCCGGATTCAAACGCGCCAAGCTCATTCGAGGAGATGATGAACATACTGTTGATCGCCGAAACGCGGCCACGCATGGCGTTGGGGATCAGGAGTTGCATCAGTGTGCCGCGCATCACCATGCTGACGCTGTCGAACGCGCCGGAGATCACCAGAAACAGCATCGAAACCCAGAATACCGTGCTGAGGCCGAAGCCGATCATGTTCACGCCGAACCCGGCGACAACCCACAGCAGTGTGCTCGCACGGAGGGTTTTCATCGGGCGGAGTGCCAGCAGCAGTGCCATCACGATGGATCCGAGCGCGGGCGCGGCGCGCAGCGCGCCCAAGCCCTCCGAGCCGGTATGCAGTACCTGGTCGGCGTAGGCGGGCAGCATCGCCACCGCGCCGCCGAACAGCACGGCGAACATATCGAGTGCCATCACGGAAAGTAGTGTACGACTCTGCAGAATGAATTTCCATCCGGCGACGATGCTTTTACAGGCGGGTTCACGTTTTTCGGTGCTGCGGTAATGACGTGCCTCACGGCGCATTGCAGCGAGCGTCACGAAAGCGCAGCTTATCAGCATCACTGGTAGCAGCCAGGCGATCCGCGCGCCGAAGCCGCCATACACAATACCCGCGATAGCCGGGCCGGTGATCGCGGCAAACTGGAATCCGCTGGTGAGCCAGGCGGAAGCCGCAGGCATTTCCGTGCGCGGTGCGATATGTGGCAGTAGTGTGAAAGATGCGGGCATAATGAAGCTGCGCGCCACGCCAGAAATGAAAATCCCGGCGAAAATCCAGGGAAGCACGTTGCCGTTCGGAACAGGCACGAGGCCGCCCGCCACCAGCAGCAGCGCGAAGGTGTTGAGCACCAGTGCCCCGATGCAGATGATGTAGACGCGGTGCGGGCGGCTTATATCTACCACGTGCCCGGCGAACAGCGCGCAGATAATGGCGG
>JAHFPR010000251.1 GCA_023269645.1 Alphaproteobacteria bacterium
TTTACGCACATCGAAGCACCGATCAGTGGCCGCACGGGAACGATTAGTGCCACCATCGGCAATACCGTGAAAGCGAACGACGTGCCGCTTGTCACCATCAACCAGGTGCAGCCGATCCGTGTGCAGGCCGCACTGCCGCAGCGGTATCTGGATGTGCTGCGCGAGGCGATGGCGGCGGGTGTTGTGCCGGTGCTGGCGATGCGTACCGAAGGCGGTGATCCGGCGGAAGGCAGGCTGGAATACCTTGATAACGCGGTGGATCAATCCACGGGAACTTTCATCGCGCGCGCGGTGTTCGAGAATAAAGACGAGCATCTGTGGCCGGGAATGCTGGTAACGCTGGTACTGACGCTCGGCGAGGAAAAAGCGGCGGTGGTTATTCCGGAAGTGGCGGTGCAGCACGGGCAGAGCAGCCAGGGAAAATCGGGTGATTATGTGTTCGTGATTGCAGGCGGAAAAGCGGCCAAACGGGATGTTTCCATCGCACGGGTGCAGGATGGCGAGGCGGTAATGCTTTCCGGCGTACAGGAGGGCGAGCAGATCGCCGTGGACGGCATGATGAGCCTGAAAGAGGGCAAGGCCGTGAGTGAAAAAGCTGCGGGTGTGACGGGCAAAAAACCATGAACCTCTCGGAATTCTGTATACGCCGCCCGGTGTTCACCACGCTGCTGATGGCGGCGATTCTGGTGGCGGGGATTTCCGGCTACCGCACACTGGCGGTATCGGCCTTGCCGCGCGTGGATTTTCCGACTATCTCGGTTTCCGCCAAGCTGCCCGGCGCAAGCCCCGAAACAATGGCTTCTTCCGTGGCAACCCCGCTGGAGCGGCAATTCTCGACCATCGCGGGGATTTCCTCGATGACTTCCACCAGTTTCCTCGGCAACACGCAGATTACCCTGCAATTCGACCTGAACCGCAATATTGACGGCGCAGCGTTGGACGTGCAGACCGCCATTTCCACCACGCTGAACGACCTGCCGAAAGCAATGACCGAAGCACCTTCGTTCAAGAAGGTGAATCCGGCGGATCAGCCGGTACTTTATATCGCGGTTTCTTCCGATACGTTGCCGATTTCCAAGGTAAATGATTATGCGGATACGCTGATGGCGCAGCGTATTTCCACACTGCCCGGCGTGGCGCAGGTGCAGATTTTCGGCGAGCAGAAATATGCCGTGCGCGTACAGATTGATCCCAATAAGCTGGCGGCGCAGGGCATGGGTTTCAATGAGGTGAAGGACGCGATTTCAGCGGCGGCCTCCAACGCGCCGCTCGGCGTTATCAGCGGCCACAGGCAGTTGTTCAATATTGACGTGCGTGGCCAGCCGAAGGATGCCGCCGGTTTCCGGGAGCTTGTGGCCGTGTGGAAGAACGGCGCGCCGGTGAGAATCGGCGATATTGCTACGGTGGTGGACGATGTGCAGGATACGCGTTCGGCGGCGTTTATCAACGGTAAACGGGCGGAAGTGCTCGCCATCCAGCACCAGCCGGATGCCAACACCATTGATGTGGTGGAAAAAGTGCGCGCACTGCTGCCGATGTTCCGCTCACAGGTTCCTGCCTCGGTGGAGATGACCCCGATGTTCGACCGCTCCGTTTCCATCCGCAATTCGGTGCATGATGTGCAGGTGACGCTGTTCATCACCATCGCGCTGGTGATTATGGTGATTTTCCTGTTCCTGCGCAGCGGCAGGGCGACGATGATTCCCGCGCTCGCCGTGCCGCTTTCCATCATGGCGACATATGGCGGGATGGCGTTGTGCGGCTTCTCCATCAACAATGTTTCGCTGCTTGCCATCACGCTGTGCGTGGGGTTCGTGGTGGATGACGCGATCGTGATGATGGAGAACATCATGCGCCATATCGAGGGCGGAATGCGGCCTTTTGATGCGGCACTCAAGGGCGCGAGGGAGATCGGGTTTACCATCATTTCCATCACATTTTCGCTGGTGGCGGTGTTCATCCCCGTATTGTTCATGACAGGCATCGTGGGCAGGTTGTTCCATGAATTCGCCGTGACCATCAGCATGGCGATCCTCGTTTCCGGATTCGTATCGCTGACCCTCACGCCGATGCTGTGCAGCCGTGTGCTGAAACACCGGAAACCGGAGGAGGAGGGCGCGTTTGCACGGAGGCTGGAAGCGGGATTCCAGTGGATGCTTGCGCATTACGAGCGCGCGCTGGTGTGGGTGCTGCGCCACCGGTTCTTCACGCTGATGCTGACCTTCGGGACGCTCGGCGCGAGCATCCTGGCGTTCGGGGCGGTTCCCAAGGGATTTTTCCCGCTGGAGGATACCGGCTTCGTGTTCGGCAGCACGGAAGCCGCACAGGATATTTCATTCGAGGCGATGGTGGAAAAACA
>JAHFPR010000089.1 GCA_023269645.1 Alphaproteobacteria bacterium
CGGGCTGCTGGCGATTTGCCCCGCCGGGGCTGGTCTTGCGCTCGCGCGGGCGGAGGGGCAGGCGTGTTATGTGGCGTTTGGCGCGGGCAAAAAGCAGGGCGATCTGTTCGGCGGCAATGAATCGGAAACCGGGTTGACGGAGGCGAAAGTATGGGCGGTGCTTGTGCCGTATCTGGAGGATGTTGCGGTGCTGAAAGTGGGGCACGATCTCAAGAGAGCAGAGAGCAGAGAGCAGAGAGCAGTGCCTGTTACGTCTGTGCTCTCTGCTTTCTGCTCTCTGCTCTCTCCCTACGACGACACGCTCGTGATGTCATATGTCCTCGACGGCGCGAAATTCAGCCACGAGCTTTCCAACCTCGCGCAGATGCAGGTGGGCGTGCAACTGGTGGAGGAGGGCGCGGAGGGCGCGTGTGCCCGTGCGGACGCGCTGCTGAAGCTCCGCGCGCATTTCCGGCAACGGCTGTTCAATGAGCGGATGCTGACGCTCTATGAAACCATCGAGCGTCCGCTGGTGACGGTGCTGGCGGCGATGGAGCGGCGCGGCGTGAAGGTGGATAGCGCGCGGCTGAAGCAGCTTTCCGCCGAGTTTGAAGCGGTTATCGCGGTGCTGGAGCGGGAGATTCATACAATCGCAGGGCGGGAATTTCTCATCGGTTCGCCCAAGCAGCTTGGGGAAATACTGTTCGACGCGATGAAGCTCCCCGGCGGAAAAATATCGAAGAAAAGCGGGGCATATGGCACGGATGCGGGCGTACTGGAGGAGCTTGCGGCCTCCGGGCACAGCATCGCCGCGAAGGTGCTGGAATGGCGGCAGCTTTCCAAACTCAAAAGCACCTATACGGATGCGCTCCAGCGGGAAATCAATCCCGCCACAGGCCGCGTACACACCACGTTTGCAATGGCGGCGACCACCACCGGCAGGCTTTCTTCGCTGCATCCAAATTTGCAGAATATCCCGGTGCGCTCGGAGGAGGGCAGGAAAATCCGTGCAGCGTTCGTGGCGGAGGAAGGCTGCTACCTGATCTCGGCGGATTATTCGCAGATCGAGCTGCGGCTGCTGGCGCATATGGCGGATATTGGCGCGCTGAAGGAGGCATTCCGCCACGGTGAGGACATCCATGCGAAAACGGCGGCGCAGGTGTTCGGGCTGCCTATCACGCAGGTAACGCCCAGCCAGCGGCGCGCCGCCAAGGCTATCAATTTCGGCATTATTTACGGGCAAAGCGCGTTCGGGCTGGCGGCGGGTTTAGGGATTCCGCAGGGGCAGGCGAAGGCCTATATCGAAGCGTATTTCCAGCAATATCCCGGTATCCGCGCCTATATGGAAACCACCAGGGAAACGGCGCGCGCGCAGGGCTATGTCACTACGCTGTTCGGGCGGAAATGCTTTCTGCCGGGCATCCATGCCTCCGGCCCGCAACGGGCGTTCGCGGAGCGCGCTGCCATCAACGCCCCCTTGCAGGGAACGGCGGCGGATATTATCAAGAAAGCGATGGTGCGGATTGATCGCCTGCTGAAAGAACAGGGCTTCCGTGCGGAAATGGTGCTGCAGGTGCACGACGAACTGCTGATGGAAGCACCGGAGCGGGAAGCGGAAAAAGTCGCGGCACTCGTGAAGCGGGAGATGGAAAACGTGCTCGCGCTTTCCGTGCCGCTGACGGTGGAGGCGAAGATAGGGAAACACTGGGGCGAGATACATTAGGAGCATAGTATGACGCAGATGACTGATGAAAAACGCCAGGATCGCATCAAGGAAATCCTGAATATTCATGAAGGGGTGATCTATCAGGCCTATATGAGTGCCGCCGTCTATTCCATCCCGATATTTATCGGCTTTGTTGGGGCGTGTATCGTGTTCCTGACTTCCGACATAGTGATCCAGCACTTGCCGGAGCAGATGATGGCAGTGGGAGAGCGGTGGATTTACGGCGCAAAAGACACCTTCCTCGGCTTCTGGATGCTGGCAGGTGGCATAGCCTTCACCGTGAAGTTCCATCTGCACCGGAAGAATGTCATCCAGATCGTCACCAACCAGCGCGTGGTGCAGGTGGTCGGCACGTTTGTCCATGAAACGCACGAGTTGCCGCTGCACTATATCGAGGATATGAAGATCAAGCGCGGCACTATCCTGCACCGCTTTCTCCATCTGGGCGATGTTACCCTCATTAATAAATATGGCGACAGGCGCAAGGCGGAGAAAGAAAAACAGGGGCTTTTCCACGCCGTGGGTGCGGGGGAGGAGCGGGAAATTGTGTTCAAAAGCGTTTCCAATCCGGATGATTTCGTGGAGAATATCGAGAAGTCCATCCAGCGTTACGGTGCGGCGGCGGCGGCGCAGGAGGAATATAAGAACAAGCGGAAGTGAGGGGGTATCCTCCGCTATGCACCAAGTTCCTTGCGGAATAAAATCTTATCCTCGCCGTTCCGGTAGAAATCCTTGCAAATGGCGAACTCCGTGAATCCGTGATGCCGGTAGAACCTGCGCGCATCAAGGTAGACATCCGTGCCCGGCGTTTCTACGTAGATATGCTGCCCGCCTGCCTCCCGGATGCTACGCTCCGTTTCCGCCATAAGCTCCCGCCCCAGTCCCAGCCCGCGCGCCTGCGGGTTCACCAGCACCCAGTAGAGGTTATAGCGATGCTCGGTGAGGGGAATCGGGCCGTAACACGTGTAGCCGAGCAGGTTCTTATCCAGATCGCGTGCGAACAGGAAATGGTAATCCGGATCGCAGCCGCCCATGCGGATTTCCGCCAGTGCCGAGGCAACCGGGATTTCCTCCGTGCTAAACACTCCCGCCGAATCAATCATTTTTCGGATATGCGCGACATCACCTGGACAGATGGCACTATCCAGCACATAGGGCGGTGACGGTGTAGCTTGCACGAACTCCTCTCTCCCGAATCGAGCGCATCCCAAGCCGCATTATACCCCAAAAACGGGCGGTACAGCTAGAGATATTTGCGAAACAGTACCTTATCGTCGCCGTCGCGGTAGAAATCCTTGAGGGAGGCTACCTGCGCGAAACCCTGGCGGAGATAGAATTTCCGCGCGGGAGCATAGACCTCGCGTGAGGAAGTTTCAGCGTACAGATGCTTGCATCCGAGCGCGCGGGCGGCTTGCTCCGTGCGTTCCATGATTTCAGCGGCGATGCCCTGCCCCTGGAAACGCGGGCTGACGGCAATCCAGTAAAGATCGTAGCGTTCATCGGTGAAGCAGATGCGGCCATAGCAGGTGTAGGCGATCAACTCGCCCTCCGCCTCCGCGAAGATAAAATGGTATTCGGAGGCTTCGCCGCGTGTGACTCTGTCCATCACCAGCTCGCCCGCGATCTGGATTTCCTCCTCGTTGAAAACCCCGGCCTCCCGCACCAGCGCGCAGACGGATGCCGGGTCGCTTTTCCTTATGCTATCGCGCCAGAGAATTTTCATGGCAGCCCGAACCGTCGTTTTGCGGCGTTCACCACCGCGCCGATGAACTGGTTATAATCATAGCCGGAACGCTCACCCGATGCGGTGATGATGCAGCCGGGTATCAGGCACGGGTTCACGTTGATTTCAAGCACATACGGATTGCCGTTTGCATCCACCCGGAAATCCACGCGCCCGTAGCCTTCAAGCTGGAACAATCGCCAGCAGCGCAGTGCCATCTCCGTGAGCCGGGCAAGCAGCGGGGCATCCGACGCGGGAAAATCGAAAAGATGTTCGAGCAGGGGATTATCGGGGTTGTCGTTCAGCCATTTGACAGTGTAATCGAAAAAGGCGCGCGCGCCTGCGGGGCGGTTAGTGAACTCCATTTCTGCCGGGGCGAGTGCCCTGATGCCGTCCGGCGTTTCAAGGATTGTGATGTCGAACTCGCGGCCATCAATATAACGCTCGGCGAACCAGAGGCCGCCATAGCGTTCGGTTCTGTCCTTTATTACTGCCCGCATCGCATCCGGCGTGGTTACAACCGATTCCTGCGTCAGCCCGATAGAGCCGTCCTCCATCAGCGATTTTATAATGTATTCACCCTCCAGCGCGGGCAGCGTGGCGACGGCATCCGGTTCAATCCATTCGGGCGTGGGGATGCCCGCCCCGTGCAGGAGGCGTTTGCACAGCAGCTTATCCGTGGTGGTACAGGTGGCGTAGGAAGGGCTGCCGGTGAACGGCATCTGCAGGTGCTCCAGCAGGGTGAACGCCAGGGGTGCAAGTGTACCCCTGCATTCGATGGAATCCACCATGTTGAATACCAGCAGCGGATGCAAGGCTTGCAGTTTTTTGCCCGCTTCCGCCAGGTTCAGCGTCAGCGGGACAGGTGCTACCCTGTAGCCCAGCGCGGTCAGTGCCTCGGTGACATATTGCACCTGGTGCAGTGTATCCAGTTCATCCTCCGGCGCATCCGGAGGGATAGCCCCGTGGAGAATCGCAATGAGCGGGAGTGTATTCATGCGGTGGCGCGGTGGATCGGGAGCCTTGAAAGACGCAGGGAATGTTGCGCGGAGGCAAGGATTTCACCGATGAGCGCGCGGTAAGGAATGCCCACCTGTTCAGCCAGGATGGGGAGATCGGAATGGGTGGGGTGCAGCCCGGCCAGCGGGTTGGCCTCCAGGAAAACCGGATGGCCGGAAGCATCGCAGCGGAGGTCTATCCGTCCGCCGTCCCGGCAGCCTAGAATCCGCCATGCGGCCAGCGCGATTTCCTCGGATTTCCTGGCGACTGCATCGCAGACGAATACATAATCAATCAGCGTTTCGCAGTGTTCCTTGTTATGGTAGGTGTGGCCGACGCGCTCCGCTCCGGCTTTAAGCACCACCTCCAGTGTGCCGATGGAACGCGATGCCGCGCCCGTTCCCAGGATGCCCACCGTGAACTCGCGCCCCGGCAGGAAAGTTTCCACCAGCACAGGCTGCCGGAAACGGCGGAGGAGATCGGCGCAGACTTCTTCGAGCTGCGCGGGCGAAGTGATTTTCGAGCGGTCGGAAACACCTTTGCCCGTGCCTTCCGCCAGCGGTTTAGCGAAAAGCGGCCAGGGCAGGGCGACGTGCGCGCACTCCGCCGCATCGCGGATGATTACAGAATCTGCTACCGGCACTCCGGCAGCCTTCACAATGGTTTTGGCAAGTGCCTTATCCTGGCAGAGGATCATCACTTCCGGCGCGGAGAAAGTATAGGGGAGGTTATATGCATCCAGCAGTGCAGGAACCTGCGCTTCACGCGCCGTGCCGTGCAGCCCCTCCGCGATGTTGAACACCATATCCCAGCGTTTGCCAGCGGCGAGCATCTCCGTCAGCCGCCAGATATTGCCGACGCGCTCCACTGTGTGGCCGTGGGATGCGATGGCTTCTTCCAGTGCCTCAATGGTGGATTCCGAATCGAACTCCGCAATATCTTCCCCGCCATAGCCGAGCTTGCGATAGTCGTCGCGCAGATCATAGACAAGCCCGATGTGCATAAATGCTGTTATTCCTTTGCCTCGAACCAGAGTTCGCAATCGTAATCGTAGGCCACCTCTTCGTTGCAAGGAATATCCTTGATGCTGATGAGGCTGAGGGTGCGCCGGGCGAAATCATATTCAATATCTGCATTCGGGCGGAGCGAATGATTCACCAGGGAGGTAATGCCGAGCACAATCGCGCAGATAACGGCATCGGGATTTTCTTGAGAGGATTTGGATTCGCCGTTTGCCCGCCACTTGAAGACATAGGGATCCAGCGGGGTCGCCTTCAGCGTTACTTCGTCCTGCCATGTCAGCGGGACAACGGGAACCATTTCAAGCAAGGTTCCGGCGGGAATGAAGGTGGTGGCGATAACACCCCTGCCTTTTCCCGGCAAATCCACGACTGCCAGATCCGGATGGCGCGGACAGGCGAACCCGCTCTCAGGCATCGCTTCCGCACCGGCTCCCGCATTGGGCATTTTCTCTAAGGTACATACCTTGTTCATGATCTAAAACGAACCCCTGTTCAGTGAGGTGACGCTGGCTTTTTCCGGCATTGCCTTCCGGATCAGGATAGCGGTACACCTTGTTTTCAAAATTGGTGAGGAGCAGATCATCCCCATCCCGCCCGACCACATAATCGGGCAATAGCGGGATTTTACCACCGCCACCGGGCGCGTCTACAACAAAATGCGGAATTGCATAACCCGTGGTGTGTCCCCGCAACTGGCGGATGATCTCCAGACCCTTTTCTACGGGGGTGCGGAAATGCGCCGAGCCGGAAACCGGATCGCACTGGTAGAGATAATACGGCTTCACGCGCGCCTTGAGCAGCTCATGGAACAGCTTTTTTAAGACTTCAGCGTCATCGTTGATGCCCTTCAGCAGCACACTCTGGCTGCCCAGCGGAATCCCCGCATCGGCAAGCCGGTTGCAGGCCTCAATGGTTTCCAGCGTCATTTCATCCGGATGGGCGAAGTGGATGCTCATCCACAGCGGATGAAATTTCTTCAGCATCCGGCAGAGCTGGCGCGTGATGCGCTGTGGCATCACCACCGGGATCTTCGTGCCGATGCGGATGAACTCCAGATGCTTGATGGAGCGCAGACGCTTCAGCAGCCACTCCAGCTTGTCATCTCCGATGGAAAGCGGATCGCCGCCGGAGAGCAGACAATCGCGGATTTCGGGATGCGCCTCGATATATTGCGCGGCTTTTTCCCATTGGCTGGTGTTGAAGCTGTATTCTCCGTTGGTTTCGCCCACCATGCGCGAACGTGTGCAATAGCGGCAATAGGTGGAGCAGAAGCCGGTGGTGAGGAACAGCACACGATCCGGATAACGGTGCACGAGGCCGGGCACGGCGGTGTCATGATCCTCGCCGAGCGGATCGGGGTCTTCGCCCATGCCACGGATGAACTCGCCGCCGACGGGGATGTGCGTTTTGCGGAGCGGCTGATCGGCATTTTCCGGATCAAGCAGCGAGAGGTAATAGGGTGTGATGGCGATGGGAAGGTTCGCCGTGCGCTGGCGCACCGCCTCCTTTTCATCTTCATTGAGGGTCAGGAATCGCTCCAGCATATCGAGCTTGCGAATGCGGTTGCGTACCTGCCATTTCCAGTCGCTCCATTCCTGGAGCGTGGTGTCGGGATAGAATTTTTTGAGGAATTGCTTGGAACGGGCACTCGCCGGGAACCTTGGCACTTGACGGACTTCAAGTTTGACAGGCTGGTAGGGGGTGGCGGATGCATTGAGGAAGGAAATAGACGAGCCGCAGAAACCGGAGGATTTTGCGGGAAGGGAGCCAGGTTGTAATGTCGCTTCCGGAAGGCCGGTTTTAGCCAGAAGCGACACTTTGCTCGGAGGTTCTGCTGCGTCGGCGGATGTCGTTGTTTCAGTCATGGTCAATCTCCTTAAGGTTCAGGGTTCAGGCGGTTGTTGAAATGCGAACAGCGATACCCCTTTGCGCGCGACCCGTATCACAGGCGCGCGGCAAAGAGCTATCCATGCCGAGGGGGGAAGAAAATACAGTTGCAGGCGATCTGCTTACTATTTTCATGCGGAGCTAAAATGTTTCGCAATTCCGTTCCCCTATTTAATCGCTATTTCAAGAGAAATGGGAAGGGGAAATCGCACGGCGGGTGCAAAGTTTTTTTCTTGCAAAGATACCGCAATTTTATTTGGCGCGGAAAGGCTGGATTTTTTCCAGTGCGCCAATGCAATGCGTTGTAGAAATGCAACAGCGGCAAAAGCCGCGCCCGCTGTCCAGTGCCGCTAGAAATGTAGTTCATATTCCAGTTGAGCAACGGCCTCACCATCGCGGGCGGTATCCGATACGCCGAACAGATAACCCACGCGGTATTTCAGCGCATCGTATTGCCCCGCGAAATGCAGCGGAACTTTTCCATACACCGCCGGGCCGATGGCGTGTTGCTGATCCTCAAACCCGCCCATATTTTTTACTTCGCCCAGGCTGCTGCTTATCTCGTAGCCCGGCTCGAAATACTGTCTGTAGCTATAGCGCCAACTCCACAACAGGGTAGCCTCCACTCCTGCTTTCGGGCCGGGGCCGACTTCCTTCCCCAGAATCG
>JAHFPR010000090.1 GCA_023269645.1 Alphaproteobacteria bacterium
CGCATTCTGGCTGACTTCTCCGCGCGGTGCATCCAGCGCGGCACTCATCCTTTCCAGAATGTGCTTGCGGCCTTCGCAGGCCTGCGCCAGTGCCACTTCCATGATGGCGGGCGTGATGCCCTGAACCTTGATGTCCATCTGGAGGGAGGTGATACCCTTCTCCGTGCCGGCCACCTTGAAATCCATGTCGCCGAGGTGATCCTCATCGCCCAGAATATCGGAAAGAATCGAGAAATCCTTGCCTTCCAGGATAAGCCCCATCGCAATACCCGCGCATGGGCGGCGGAGCGGAACGCCCGCATCCATCAGTGCCAGCGACGTGCCGCAGACGGTCGCCATCGAGGAAGAACCGTTCGATTCCGTGATTTCCGAAACCACGCGGAGCGTATACGGGAATTCCTCTTTGGTCGGCAGCAGCGCGTGAATCGCACGCCATGCCAGCTTGCCGTGGCCGATTTCACGGCGGCCAGGCGCGCGCATCGGGCTTGCTTCACCCACCGAATACGGGGGGAAGTTATAGTGCAGCAGGAAGTTCTGCGTGGTATCGCCTTCCAGCGAATCAATGCGCTGCTCGTCATCGCCCGTGCCGAGCGTGGCCACCACCAGTGCCTGCGTTTCGCCGCGCGTGAACAGCGCGGAGCCGTGCGTATGCGGCAGAACGCCGGTTTCCGCGACAATCTTGCGGATGTCCTTCGTGCCGCGCCCGTCAATGCGCTTGCCGGTTTTGATGAGGTCGCCACGCACGATTTCCTGCTCCAGCTTCTTGAACTGGTCTTTCACCACGATGTCGTTCGGCTTTTCTTCTTCCGAGAAACCGGCCAGCAGCTTTTCCTTCGCCAGGGTTTTCGCGTCGGCGAGGGCGTTGGTGCGTTCCTGCTTATCGAGGATTCCGTAAGCCTTGCGGAGGTCTTTTTCCGCCAGGTTTTTTACCTTTTTATACAGATCGGCGTGATCCTGCTTCGGCAGTTCCCATTTAGGCTTGCCAGCTTCTTTCGCAAATTCCTCAATGAGCTTGAGCACCGGCTGGATGTGCTTGTGCGCGAAATTCACCGCGCCGAGCATCACTTCTTCCGAAAGCTCGTTCGCTTCGGATTCCACCATCATCACGGAAGTTTTCGTGCCCGCGATAACGAGGTCGAGATCGGATTCCGCCTGGAAACCAACCGCCGGATTCAGCACATATTCGCCATTGATATAGGCGACGCGCGCCGCAGCCAGCGGCCCGTTGCAGGGCAACCCGGCGATGGCGACAGCCGCTGCCGCACCGATCATCGCCACGATGTCCGGATTGTTTTCCTTGTCGTGTTCCAGCACCGTGCAGATGATCTGCGTTTCGTGCTTGAATTTGGAATCGAACAGGGGGCGGATGGGGCGGTCAATCAGCCGCGAGGAGAGGATTTCATTCTCCGAGGGGCGGCCTTCGCGCTTGAAATATCCGCCGGGAATCTTGCCCGCAGCGAACGCTTTTTCCTGATAAATGCAGGTGAGCGGGAAGAAATCAATCCCCGCTTTCGGTTCTTTGGCTGAGGTGGCCGCGCAGAGTACGCTGGTTCCGCCGTAGCGGATGAATACCGCGCCATCGGCCTGACGCGCGATGCGACCGGTTTCCAGTTCCAGGGTGCGCCCCGCCCATTCAATTGATTTCTTCGTAATATCAAACATCTTTTTTCCTATCCTACTGATTGATTTTTATTATTATCCGCCATTTTCCGCTTTCCTACCTTCTATCAGCAGGGGGTAATCAAAAACTGGCACTTTCTGTCATTCTGAACGAAGTGAAGAATCTCATGCCAGTTGCGGGAGATCCTTCGGCTTCGCCTCAGGATGACAGGCACTATTTACGCAGATTGAGTTTTTTGATCAGCACTTCATAACGGCTGGTATCTTTCGATTTGAGGTAATCCAGCAGCCGACGACGCTGGCCGACCATCTTGAGCAGGCCGCGACGGGAATGGAAATCCTTGTCATTGGCCTTGAAATGCTCGGTCAGGTTGTTGATGCGTTCGGTGATGATAGCCACCTGGACTTCCGGCGAGCCGGTATCGTCCTTTTTGGTGGCGAATTGCTGGATGACTTCCTGCTTGCGCTCGGCTGAAATCGACATCGTTAATCTCCTTATCTGTTATGTCATTCTGAACGAAGTGAAGAATCTCATGCCACAGGCGGGAGATCCTTCGGCCTACGACCTCAGGATGACAGGTTGAATATCCTCACCGGTTTGATGGCTCCGTCAGCCGCCTGCGCGAGGGCAAGCAATCGCCCCTGCGCGAAGGCACACACAATGCCCTGATGCAAGGAAGCACCTGCGAATTTCACGGTCTGGCCGTAAGCAAGCAGGCGGGCGGAGTTATCGTCGAGATGCAGCACCGGGATGTCGTCTAGCACTGCTTCCACCGGCAATAAAACCTCCGGAACACTCTCCGAAGGCGGCGCACTGTGCACTATTTTTTCCAGATTTTCCAGTAAAATCGTATTTTTTTCCGTAAAATGTCCCACGCGGGTGCGCCGGAGTGCCGTAATATGCCCGAACGTGCCGAGTTTCAGTGCCAGATCCCGCGCCAGTGCCCGCACATATGTGCCTTTCCCGCAGGTCATCTCGAAGGTGGCCTCTGCAAGCCCTCTCCCGCGTGCGGGAGAGGGTAGGGTGAGGGCAGCCACGGAATCCGATGCAAGTGCCCTCACCCCGACCCTCTCCCGTACGCGGGAGAGGGAGAATACCTCCACCTCGCGCGCTTTCAGTTCCACCTTTTCCCCCTCGCGCGCCAGTTTGTAGGCGCGTTCGCCACCCACCTTGATGGCGGAATACACGGGGGGCGTCTGCAGGATTTTTCCGGTGAAAGCGGGCAGCGCGGCTTCGATTTCCTCGCACGTGGGCAGCACATCGCTGGTGGCGATGATTTTACCTTCCCTGTCGTCGGTCGCGGTGGCTGCGCCAAAGCTTACGGTAAAAACGTAGGTTTTTGTGCTATCCATGCAATACGCAATAGTTTTTGTGGCTTCGCCGAATGCAATCGGCAGCACACCGGAGGCCAGCGGATCAAGCGTTCCCGCATGGCCGAGCTTCTGCACCCGCGTGAGCCATTTTACCTTATTCACCACATCAGCGGAAGTCATCCCCACCGGCTTGTCAATCGCCAGCCAGCCGTGGAGGGGGATGCGGGGGAGTTTTTGCATAATATAGTGTCACCCCGCATTTATTGCGGGGTTAACCCCGCAACAAGTGCGGGGTGACAATGATTATTACTATTCATTTTTCTCAATGTCCCTGCGGACTTCCGGTTTGTTGAAAATATCCTCCAGTGCCTGGGCGCGCTCAAAGGTGGTATCCAGCCGGAACAGGATGGCGGGCATGAAGCGGAGCTGCACTTTTCTGGAGATCAGCCCGCGTAGCCGGGGGCAGAGCGCATCCAGGCTTTTCATGGTGCTTTCCTTGTTTTTTCCGCCGAAGGGGATGACATACACCGTGGCGTTGCGCAAATCAGCACTGACGCGTACCTCCGAAACCGTCACCGCCAGGCGCTCCGTGGTTTCCACATTGTAAAAATCCTCGCGCATGAAGGTGTCGGAGAGTGCATGGCGCAGTTCTTCGCCCACTTTGAGCTGGCGCTGGGAGGGGGGCTTTTTGCTGTGGGTGGCCATATTCGTTAATCGTTATTCGTTAATGGTTAATGGCTACCCGTTTACGTTTTATACCAGTAACGATTAACGAATAACGATTAACGCTCTAAGAAACTACCGCCGCTTCCTGGGTTTTCTCGAAGCATTCGATGACATCGCCTTCCTTGATGTCCTCGTAATTCTCGAAGGCCATGCCGCACTCGAAGCCTTCGCGTACTTCCGCAACATCGTCCTTGAACCGCTTGAGGGTTTTGAGCTTGCCTTCGTGGATGACCACGTTATCGCGCAACAGGCGCACACCCGCGCCGCGCTTCACGATGCCTTCCGTAATTTTGCAGCCCGCGACCTTGCCGGATTTCGTCACCTTGAACACCTGTTGGATGGCGGCGTAGCCGATCATGTTTTCGCGTGTAATTGGAGCCATCAGGCCGCCCACCACGCCTTTCATGTCATCAATCAGGTTGTAGATGATGGAATAATAGCGGATATCCACTTTCTCCGAGGAAGCAAGCTGCTTCACTGCCGTGGCGGCGCGCACGTTGAAACCCACGATAATCGCCCCCGTGGCACTTGCGAGCGTTACGTCCGATTCCGAAATCGCGCCCGCGCCGGAGTGGATGAACTTCACCTTCACTTCATCGTTGGAGATTTTTTCGAGGCTGCCGATAATGGCTTCCACCGAGCCTTGCACGTCGCCCTTCACGATGATGCGGAGTTCCTTGCCGCCATCCTTCGCCGCCCGGAACATTTTTTCCAGCGCGTTTTCGCCGGTGGTGGCGAGAAGGTTCCCCGCCGCGCGCAGATCGCGCTGCAGCTTGATGCGGTAGTCAATCACATCCCGCGCCTGTTTTTCTGTCGTGGTCACGGCGAACTCATCGCCCGCGCTCGGCAGTTCGTTGAAGCCCTGGACTTCCACCGGCATGGAGGGACCCGCCTCACTGATGGATTGCCCGCGATCATTGGTGATGACCTTGATTTTTCCAAAGCCACGGCCTGCAATAACAATATCGCCGACGCGCAGCGTTCCCCGTTGCACCAGCAGCGTGACCATCACGCCCTTGCCCTTGTCCACTTCCGCCTCGATGACTGTGCCTTCTGCGCGCTGTGCGGGGCTGGCTTGCAGTTCCAGCATTTCCGCCTGAAGGAGAATCGCCTCCAGCAGTGTGTCGAGGTTGGTGCGTTGTTTCGCGGAAATCGGCACGACAATGGTTTGCCCGCCGAAATCCTCTGCGACCAGCTCGTGCGAGAGCAGTTCGTTTTTTACGCGTTCAATATCTGCCGAGGGTTTGTCAATTTTATTGACGGCCACGATGATCGGCACTTCTGCCGCCTTGGCGTGGCTGATGGCCTCGATGGTCTGCGGCATGATGCCGTCATCCGCCGCCACCACCAGCACCACAATATCCGTGACGTGCGCGCCGCGCTTGCGCATGGCGGTGAAGGCCGCGTGGCCGGGCGTATCGAGGAAGGTGATGGCGTCGCCTTCCGGTGTGCGGATCTGGTATGCGCCGATATGCTGCGTGATTCCGCCCGCCTCGCCCGCAACCACATTGGTCTGGCGGAGCGCATCCAGCAGGCTGGTTTTTCCGTGATCCACGTGCCCCATGATCGTAACGACGGGGGGGCGGGGACGGAGTGATTCCGGTGTTGCCACTTCCTGCTTCAGGATATTTTCGATGTCGGCATCCGTCACGCGCTTGAAACCGCGCCCAAGGCCGGTGACCACCAGTTCGGCGGTGTCGGCATCAATGGTATCCGTGGTTTTGGACATCATGCCGAGCTTCATCAGCTCCTTCACCACTTCCTGGCTGCGCACGGCGAGGCGGTTGGCGAGTTCCTGCACCGTGATGGTTTCGGGGAGAATAACGTCACGCAACACGATTTCGCCCGGAGCACCGTCATCACCGCTCTGACGCTTGGCTTTCTCGCGGCGACGCTTGATGGATGCCAGGCTGCGCATACGCTCTTCCTGATCGAAGAACGCGGCATTGGTGATGGTGAGTTTTTCCTTGCGCCATTTATCCTCGCCCACTTTCGGCTTGACGACTTTGACTTCTTCTTCCTTGTCGGATTTTTTCTTCTTTTCCGTGTGGATGACGGCTTCGCGTTCCGCATCTTCTGCCGCTGTGGGGCCGTGATCAATAATCTTGAGGCCGGGCAATTTGGGCAGATCAAAATTCGTTTTGCTTTCGGGGAGAGAGGGTGCTGCTTCCTCCGCCTTTGTTTTTAGCACACCTGGGCGCGACGGGCGGATGTCCAGCTTTTCCGAAACTGGTTGGTTCGCGGCCTGCTCCAGCACACGGAGCCGCGCGGTGCGCTCACTTTCTGTCAGATTGCTCGGAAGCTGGTCGTCGTCCGTGGCAGGGCGCGCGGCTGAAGGCGCGGTGGTTTCGGTGAGCGCGCCGCCATCCTGCCGTGAGAAGGTACGCGTTTTTTTCACCTCTACGGCCACGGTTTTGGATCGCCCGCGTGAAAAAGTCTGCTGCACTTTTCCGCTTTCCACCGTGCGGGTAAGCTGCAGCTTCATCGGAGCCGAGAGTTCTTTCTTATGTTCGCCGTTTTCAGCCATAATTTCTCGTTACTCGTTATAGGTTTTATCGTTATTCGTTAATAGTTAATCGTTAAGGGGGCGGGATGCCTGATGTGCTCCAGTAACGAATCACGAATAACGATTAACGACCTAAGCTTCCGCCGCTTTCTGCTCCGGCTCGTCCGCGAACCAGTGCTCGCGGGCTTTCATGATCATCTCGCTGATTTCCGCTTCCGAAAGCGTGGTTCCGGCGAAGATTTCCATGAATTCGTCCGTGGCAAGGTCGGCGACATCGTCAAGCGTTTTGATGCCCTTTTCGCCGAACTGCACCATCAACTCATCCGTGATGTGCGGCAGTTCCAGAATCTCCGGAGCCACGCCGAGCTTCTGCCAGGTTTCCCTGGTCTGCCGGGATTTTTCCTCCAGGTAATCCACCGCGCGGGAGCGCAGTTCGTTCACCAGTTCCTCGTCGAAACCTTCAATGGAGAGCAGATCTTCCAGCGGCACGTAGGCCACTTCCTCGATGGTTTTGAAGCCTTCGCTGGCGAGAAGCTGCCCGATGACATCCTCCACGTTCAGCATCTGCGAGAACAGCGCGGAGAGGCGGTTGAATTCCTCAATGGTGCGTGTAGAATTATCGCTTTCGGAGATGACATCAATGTTCCAGCCGACCATCTGCGAAGCCAGCCGCACGTTCTGCCCGCGCCGCCCGATGGCAAGCGAAAGCTGTTCGTCCGGCACGATGGCTTCGATGAGGTTGCGGTCTTCATCAATGATGATTTTCGCTACTTCCACTACTGCGTCTTTCGACTTGGAGGTGAGCGCGTTCACCGTGTAGGTTGCCAGATCCGGCGACCACTGGATGATGTCGATTTTCTCGCCCTGGAGTTCGTTGTACACGGCGGTCACACGCGAACCGCGCGGGCCGATGCACGCGCCCACCGGATCAATGGAGCTATCCGAAGATGTAACCGCAATTTTCGCGCGGCTGCCGGGATCGCGCGCCACGCCCTTGATGGTGACAAGGCCGTCGTAGATTTCCGGAACTTCCTGCGCGAAAAGCTGCGCGAGGAAATGTGCGTGGGTGCGCGAGAGGAAAATCTGCGGGCCTTTGTTTTCGCGGCGCACATCCACGATGTAGGCACGGATGCGGTCGCCGACGCGGAACGCCTCGCGCGGGATCATCTGGTCGCGCGTGAGCATCGTTTCGCTTTTGCCGAAATCAATGATGAGGTTGCCGTATTCCGCGCGCTTCACCACACCGGTGATGATCTCGCCAATGCGATCCTTAAAATCAATGTACTGGCGTTCGCGCTCGGCTTCGCGCACTTTCTGGATCACCACCTGTTTCACGGTCTGGCTGGTGACGCGCCCGAAATCAATGGGGGGCAGGGGGTCGGAAACCACGCCGCCGATTTCGGCATCTTCCTTGTAGAGCTTCTGTGCATCTTTCAGGCTGATTTCCAGGTTCAGGTTCTCGTCCGAAACGGTTTCCACAATGGTGCGATCACGGAACAGCAGGATTTCACCGGTTTTCTCGTTGATTTCCGCGCGGATTTTCTGCTCGTGGCCGTATTTCTTGCGGCCTACGGTTTCCATTGCTTCCTTAAGTGCGGCAACAACCGACTCATGCGGGATACCTTTTTCGCGTGCAACCGCATCCGCCACCTGGAGGATTTCCGTGTTGCCTGTAATTGCAAAGTTCGTAACCATGATTGCCTTTTTACCTCGTTGGTTAGTGGTTCTGTCATCCTGAGGCGAAGCCGAAGGATCCCCCGCAAGTGGCTTGAGATCCTTCGCTTGCGCTCAGGATGACAATTTCAACAACTTATCCGTCATCACCA
>JAHFPR010000252.1 GCA_023269645.1 Alphaproteobacteria bacterium
CGTTCAACGCCAGCAGCCCGAAGATGATGGAGGGCACGGCGGCGAGGTTGTTGATGTTGATTTCGATAATATCCGCGAACCTGTTTTTTGGCGCGAATTCCTCCAGATATGTAGCCGCGCCCACGCCGATCGGGAATGCTACAAGCACACAGATAATAATAGTAAAAATGGAACCCATGACAGCACCCATCACCCCGGCGAGTTCCGGCTCCTCCGATGTGCCGTGCGTGAAAAAACCCGTGTTGAATGCCTGCCGCACTGCACCCTCATCCGCCAGCGTGTCTACCCAGGCGATCTGCGCATCGTTAATGTGACGTTTATCCTGCGGTGTGCTGCGGTCGATTTTTTTCTTTACCAGCATATCCACATCGGAGGCAGCAATGAGCCACACGGGTTGCAATGTTCCAATGATTTCAGGATGGGCGAGTACTTTATCGCGCAGGAGCGTATCATTACCTTTGCTCAGCAGCGCGTAAAGCTGGAATTTTTTATCCCTTTCCATCACCTCGCTGAAGCGCGATTTCAGGGCATCATGCAGCAGCGCAGTATAATCGGCGGCGCGGAGTGCGGCAGGATCGCGGGTATTCCGGGGATCAATCACCTCCTGCGCGAACGTGACATTCACGCGTATCTGTGTCTGCCGGAGGGCACTCGTGCCATCGGAGATCACCGTATAAAGCAGCAGGCAGAGGAAACCCAAAGAAATCAGGATCGCCAGCGCACCATAAAAACGGAAGCGGCTTTCCCGCGCATGACGCTTGCGGAGGAGTTGATGCTCAGGCTTCGAGGGACGCAGCTTGAACGGATTTTTCCCGTAGCGCGCCCGCATCATGCGGATTTTCGTTTCGCGGGTGAGGCGGGTTGTTTCTCGGCTGAGTTTACTCATAGCGTTCCCGGTATTTTCGGGTGATGAACATCGCAATGATGTTCAGGAGCAGGGTGACAACGAACAGCACCAGCCCCAGCGCGAAGGCGGCCAGTGTTTTGGAACTGTTAAATTCCTGATCGCCCGTAAGCAAACTCACGATCTGCACGGTGACGGTGGTCACAGCCTCCAGCGGGTTTGCGGTAAGGTTGGCGGAAAGTCCGGCGGCCATCACCACGATCATGGTTTCGCCGATGCCGCGCGAAACACCAAGCAGCACCGCGCTCGCAATGCCGGGCAGTGCAGCGGGAATGAGCACGTGCCGGATGGTTTCGGATTGCGTCGCGCCCATCCCCAATGAGCCGAATTTCAGGGATTTCGGCACGGCATTCAGCGCATCGTTGGAAAGTGACATCACGAACGGGATAATCATGATTCCCATCACGATACCCGCCGCCAGCGCGCTTTCCGAAGCCATTGAAAGCCCGATGTTTCCAGCTATGCCGCGCATCCACGGGGAAAAAGTAACCACGGCGAAATAGCCATAAACCACGGTGGGGATACCTGCGAGTGTCTCCAGCACGGGTTTGACGATGTTCTGCAACCTGCGGGAGCCGTATTCAGAGAGGTAAACCGCCGAGAGCAGCCCCAGCGGAGTTGCCACACACATGGCGATAAGCGTAATCAGCAGTGTGCCGGCAAAAAGCGGAACCGCGCCAAAAAGTCCGGAGCTTCCCGCCTGGTCGCTGCGCATGGCGGTCTGAGGACTCCATTGTGTGCCGAACAGGAAATCCCCCAGCGACACGCTATGGAAAAAACGCACGGATTCAAAGGCTACGGAAAAAATGATAGCGGCTGTCACCAGCACCGAAAACACGGCACACAGTAACAGGTAGGCTTTTATCGGTTTTTCCATTTGGTTGTCATTCCCGCGTAAGCCTGACCTTTTGCGTCATTCTCGTATTATTGTCACCCTGCACTTGTTGCGAGGTTATACTCCTTACTTAACCATAACCCCGCAACAAGTGTGGGGTGACAAACATGGATTTCCGCCGGAGTTTGCCACAGCGAAGGCGGGGGCGGGAAGGACGGATTACACAAAGGAACTCCCTCAGGGTGACAATTATTCCAGTGCTTTCACCGCCGCCTGCGTTTTCAGTAGCTCATCCTTTTTCAGCGGAATCAGGCCTTTCTCCACGGCATAGCCTTCATCGCCGATGGCGGCATCGCTCACCAGTTCCTGCAGGAAGGGCTTAAGGTTTTTCATTTCTTTCAGGTGCGTGTTTTTAACATAAACGAAAAGCGGCCTGGAAATCGGATACGTGCCTTTGGAAACGGCCTCAAAGCTGGGCGCGATACCTTCGACAAGGCTGCCTTGCACGACACTCTTGTTTTGCTCAAGATAACTGAAGCCGAAGATGCCGAGCGCATCTGTATCACTGTGCAGTTTCTGGATGATGAGATTGTCATT
>JAHFPR010000091.1 GCA_023269645.1 Alphaproteobacteria bacterium
CCGCGCGGCTGCTCCAGGAAAGCGGGGTATGCCGCGCGCCGTCACTCCGGAGCAACTCCCCGACACCGGGAATCTCTCGGCTGAACAGCGCGGATAGCGTTTCCGGTGTCACATCGCGCGGCGAAACTCCCGTACCGCCGGTGCACAGAAGCAACGCTGGCGCATGGGTTTCGATAATCTTTTCGGCCTGCGCAAGAATAGTGGTTGCATCATCAGGAACCACCCGGTAATCCACGATGGTCGCGCCATAGCACGTGAGAATTTCCTTCAGTACCGCGCCGGATTTATCCTCATATTCCCCATTGTGCGCGCGGTCACTCATGGTAAGCACCGCCGCAGTTCTGCCAGAAAGCACGGGTTCGGGCGCGGGCTGAATCGCCTCCATCACCCACTGCGGAACGCCCGCTGGATTCAGCCACAGCCCCTTCTTTCCGCCGAGCTTCGCCAGTAGCCGGATATTCCCGATGCATAAATCCGGCTCTACCATTTTGGTCAGATCCCAGATGGTCAGCAGGGCCCCATTCACCCCCGCGAGTGCCTCCATCTCCACGCCTGTTTTCGCATGGGTTGAGGCGAAGCAGAACACGGTGACGGACAATTTTTCTTCGTTTAGTTCCGTGATGATTTTCACATGGTCCAGCCCCATCGGATGGCAGAGGGGAATCATCTCGTGAGCTTTTTTCGCGCCGATGATGCCCGCGATTTCAGCGAGGGTCAGCACGTCGCCCTTGGGCAGCTTGCGGTCACGGATCAGCGCGAAGGCCGCCGCGCCCACTGAGATTTCCCCGGAAGCCACCGCCACCCGATACGTTACCTGCTTCGTGCCCACGTCAATCATCCGAAAAACATTCTGCATTTTCTATCCCCCCAGCGATGCCAGATGCGGCGTGATGCCCGTGATGCCCTGCCCAAGATAATGGCTTTCGCGCTTGAAATGCAGAAGCTCCAGCAGCTTTTCCTGCAAGGCTTCCCGCTGATCGTCCTCCGCCAGCAGCGGGCGCAGATTATACCCGCCCTCGCCGAACAGGCACAGCCGCAAATCCCCCCGCGCCGTGACGCGCAGGCGGTTGCAGCTTTTGCAGAAATCCCTGGAATAAGGGGCAATCATACCGATTTTTCCCGTATATTCCGGATGCTCGAATTCCAGTGCCGGGCCGGAATCATGCCTGCGGGGGCTTAAGGAAAAGCCGCGCTCAAGCAGTTGCGCCTTGATAACTTCGGCACTGAGATGATGCTTCCGGAAATATTCCAGATTATCGCCGGTCTGCATCAATTCGATGAACCGGACGCTCAGTTCCTCGCGCTTCACCCACGCCAGAAACTCCGGCAAATCATCATCATTCACTCCCTTCAGGAGCACGGTGTTGATCTTGATATTCCGGAAGCCCGCCTGCCGCGCGGCCTCGATGCCGGCCAGCACGTGCGGCAGTTTATCATGGCCGGTGATGGCATGGAATTTATGGGGCTGGAGGCTATCCACGCTGACATTGAGCACGTTGATGCCCGAAGCGAAAAACGCCCCGGCTTTTTCCTTCAGGCTATAGCCGTTGGTGGTGAGGCCGATGGTGCGGATACCGGGAATGCATGAAATCGCTGCTGCGATGGTGGTGAGGTCGCGCCGGAGCGTCGGCTCACCGCCCGTAAGCCGCACTTTCTCTACACCCATCTCCGCGAACGCTGCAATCAGGCGGGTGATTTCTTCGGTGGAAAGGAACTGGAAATCCCCGGTTTTTTTATAACCGTTGGGCAGGCAATACTGGCAGCGGAAATTGCAGGCATCCGTGACAGAAAGCCGGAGGTACGGGAATTTTCTCCCGAAATGGTCTTCAAGCACGCGCATACCATCCTTTCCAGATTCAGGGAGGTAGCGGCGTTTCCACCGCTACCCTGGCAGCAACAAGGGGGTAATGCCTAGCACTGCGGCTTCACCCCCATCTGCCGACACAACAACGACACTTAGGGGATATGAAGCTCGGATAACTGCAGGATAGGGGAAGAACGGGCAACTGCACTTGATATGGATCAACCAGGAAGGATTTAATCCGAACAATCGGGATTCGGGCATTCGTCCGTGCCGTGACGGCTGCATCTGGCGGCAAGTTCCATATCGCAATAATCGCACAGGGCGAACACATCCGGCAGGCTGACGCTGTTGCGGTCAATGTCAATGCCCTGATCCTTCAGTGATTGCAGCGTCCGCGAAAAAGTCTCCGGCTTCATGCCGAGATACCCCGCAATCAGGGATTTATCGTAAGGCAGCCTGAGATTTTTGGTCTGCTCCCCGTTCTCCAGAAACAATTTCAGCAGGAACCAGCCCACGCGCTGATTCACGGTTTTCAGGGTAAGCTGCTCGAACTGGCTGATCATCGCCTGCGAGCGTCCAGCCACCGTGGTAAGCATATTGATCGCCAGCTCCTTGTTGCTCTGCAGTTTCTCGCGCACAATGGACGCGGGTATTGAAAGAAGCTGCACATTATCCACCGCCTGCGCGTTGGCGGGGAACGGCGCGTTATTGAAGATCACCGTTTCCAGCAGCGGCTCTCCCGCGCTCATCACCTGCAGCACCGATTCCTGGCCATCCGCGTTGCCCTTGAACAGTTTTACCCAGCCTTCCAGAACGATATAGAAGCGGGAAGCCTGCTCACCCTGCATGAAAATCATCGCCCCTTTATTGTGGCTGGCGATGCGGGCGTGCTTGAGAATATCCTGCAATATATCCGCGTCTATCCCCGCGAACAGCGGCAAAGCCTGAATCTTATCCATCCATGCGCGCACACCGCTCTCGATGCCCGCCTGCGCAGAAGCAGCGGGTACAGAAGAGAGAGGAGTACGCTTGCCGCCGCCCACGGATTTTTTTCCGGATGCCTCCGAAAGGCCGGCAATAATGCTTTTTTCCACATCATGGAGCAAATCCATTTTGGCACTGAACAGGGCGAACCATTCCTGCGTACCGATGGATTGCAGGGAGCCGGGAGCCGCTCCGCTGAGCAGGCTATGGTTGATTTCCTCAATCTTCCGAAAAACGGCATTATCCTTTTTCAGATTTTCAACGATCTTTCCGCCCTGCTCATCCGCCAGTGCCAGAAACATCCGCTCGTAGGCCTGTTGCTCGGAGATAATATACTCAAGCCTGTTCTTGAATTCTGCGGCGTTCGACCAATCCCGCCCGATGAGCTGGGTTCCCATCGCCCGTTCCAGCCCCACGCGCTCCTTCCATTGCAGGAAATTGACGAACGCGGATACTCTGGCGGGATGGTTGGCGGTATCGAATACAGAAAGTTCCTGCACGATCTCGATGGCGGGGGCGATGATGTCGCGCGTGTAGAACGTCAATGCCTCAGCGGGTTCCAGCATCCTGGCGATAATGTATTTCCTTTTCGCGGGCAGGTAATGTACAGCGTTGAGGAAAGGTTCGATTTTTGAGACTTTCTTCTTCGGCAATGACCCCAGCGGCTTGACGCACCCATCAACAACCGCAAACTGGGATTCCAGTTCCTCCGAAAACTCGCTCCCTTTACTGCGCAGATAAAGTGCCACCGATCCGCGCTCTTTCTGCGCCTCATGGATAAAATCGCACACTGTACCAAGCAGTCTGTTCATTGCATTCCGCGCCCCCTTGTTTCCCCGATGGAAGAATCTACTTGATCTGCATCAAAGCGGCAATGGGTTACAACCCTTACCTTGCACATTCCCGATTTGTAACATTTAGTCTGAGATAGAAGATGATTTCCGAACCCTCCCTTCCGGATTTTACCCCTTTGCCGATGCTCGGTCTGGCAATGGGATTTCTTCCCCGGCAGCTTCTGGAGCGCGGCGTACGCACCTTCACTCACCGATTGAATACCCTCCATCCTGGCTTAAGGGAAAGGCTCTCTGAGGCCAATGGCAAGTCCTTCGCGCTGGTGCTGCCCGATATGCCATTTAACGCCATGCTGGAGGTTGAAGGGGGAGAACTCGAACTCACGATGCTGGGAAAATCCTTACCCCTCCGCGCTGATGTCACGCTGCACGGCACGAGCACAACCTTCATCGCCCTGCTGGAAGGGCGCACGGACGGCGACGCGCTGTTTTTCTCCCGCGATCTCCGTGTGGAGGGGGATACGGAAGCGTTGCTGGTGCTGAGGAATGCCCTGGATAACGAGCAGATAAACTTGCGGAAAACCTTCTTTTCCGTATTCGGGGCGTTATCCGGAATGGCTGCCCGCGCCGCCACGCCTGTTGAAAAACTGGGCGCGCGCTTCACCCGCGATATGGGTTGGCTTTATCACTCCGCCATCGCGCCGCTGGCAAAACGCCAACAACAATTCTCCGAGGGCTTGCAGGGGTTGGAACACCGCATTTCGCAGGTGGAATCCGCCCTGGCAAAGAAGCAGGCGAGGAGTGCGGAAAATGCCTGAAGAAAAAATGCGTGAAGATAAGCTGGAAATCATCTGCCCGGCGGGTACTCCTGCCGCGCTCCGGGTTGCCGTGGACGAGGGGGCGGATGCCGTATATTTAGGGTTCCGGGATGAAACCAACGCCCGGAATTTTCCGGGGCTGAATTTCAGTCGGACGGAATTTGCAGATTCCCTGCGCTATGCCCATGCGCAAAATTGCAAGGTGTTCGTCGCCATCAACACCTTCGCCGAAGCAGGCCGACAGGAACTATGGCATAAAGCGGTAGACGATGCGGCAACGCTCGGAGCCGATGCCATTATTCTGGCGGATATTGGCCTGCTCGATTACGCGCACCGGACGCACCCCGATGCACGGCTGCATCTCTCCGTGCAGGCTTCCGCCTCCACGCCGGAAGCGATCCGTTTCTATGCGGAGCAGTTCGGCGTACAGCGCGTGGTGCTGCCGCGTGTGCTGACCCTGCAGGAAATCGCCGCCATCAACAGAGCCAACCTCAACCAGAATGTTTCAGTGGAAACCGAAATTTTCGCGTTCGGCGGAATGTGCCCGATGGCAGAGGGGCGGTGCTCGCTTTCCTCCTATATCACCGGAAAATCACCCAACCGCAATGGCGTATGCTCGCCCGCCAGCCACGTGGAATACCGCGAGGATGCTTCCGGCCTCGCCACGCGGCTGGGTGGTTTCACCATCAACCGCTTCCTGCCCCACGAAAACGCCGGATACCCCACCTTATGCAAAGGCCGCTTTGACGCGGAGGGCGATATTTCCTACATTTTTGAAGACCCGGTAAGCCTGAACATCATCGAAATGCTGCCGGAGATTATTACATCGGGAGTCAGTGCATTGAAGATCGAGGGGCGGCAGCGCGGCAAAGCATATGTGCGCGACGTAGTGAGGAGCTTCCGGCAGGCAGTTGATGCGTTCTATCAGGGAAAACCCCTGCCCGGCCTTGATCTGCTGAAGCTCTCGGAAGGGCAGCAAAACACCGAGGGCGCGTATCAAAGGAAATGGCGATGACGGAAAAACTCTCCCTGGGGCCGCTGCTCTATAACTGGCCTGCCGAGCGGGCGCGGGATTTTTACCTGCGCGCGGCGGACGAGATGGACGTAGACCGCGTGTTCATCGGAGAGGTGGTGTGTTCCAAGCGCGAGCCGCTCCACAACGGATATATCGGCGAAGTTATCGAACGCCTGCAACACGCCGGGAAACAGGTAATCCTCTCCACCCTCGCGCTGGTGACGAACCGGCGGGAAATCAATGGCCTCACCTCCCTCGCCGCCGATGCAGGGGATTTCCTGGTCGAGATCAACGATGTTACGCTGCTGGGGAGTTGCAAGGAAAAGCCTTTCGCCGTGGGGCCTTACGTTAATATTTACAACGAGGATACACTCCGCTTTTTTGAACAGCTTGGCGCGTCCATCATCACCCTGCCCTTCGAGCTGCCGCGCAATACACTGGCCGCACTGGCAGCGGGCGCAGAATCAGAACTTGAGGTACAGGTATTCGGGCGGCTTCCGCTTGCTATTTCCGCCCGCTGCTACCATGCGCGGGCGCACCATCTGCATAAGGATAACTGCCAGTTCATCTGCGATAAACATCCGGACGGCATGGCGGTAAACACGCTGGACAGGCAGCCGTTCCTGACCGTCAACGGCACACAGACGCAATCCCATACCTACGCCAACCTGCTGCAGGAAATGCCGGATTTGCAGTCTGTCGGCATCCGTAATTTTCGGCTCTCTCCCCATGCCGTGGATATGGTCGCCGTAGCCCGGATTTTCCGCGCGGTGCAGCGGGAGGAAATGGATGCTGTGGAAGGGCTGGCCAGCCTCAGAACCATAATGCCAGGCGCAGAATATTCCAACGGGTTTTACCACGCGCTCCCCGGAAAACGGATGCACACTCACGCCACTTTCGAGTAACGCCCCGGTGCGATGCCGCGATACTGGTCGAACACGGAAGCCACCACGCGCGCCGCCATGCGATGCTCGGTGATAACCTGGATGTGCTCGCGATCAGATGCCGCGATTTCCTGATATTCCAGCTTTTGCAGATCGCTGATTTCCTGCTGGAAATAATTTTCATCCAGGCCGTAACGCTTCCGTATTTCCGCCAGGTTAACCGACATGAAGCACATGATTTCATCAATCACCTGCTTGCGCGCGCGATCCTCCACGCTGCATTTCCAGCCGCGCACGATGGGCAATTGGCCATCCCCGATCATCTTCCGGTAATCCTGCGCGTTTGCACTGTTCTGCGCATAACCTTGCGGAAACTGGCTGATGGCAGAGCTTCCGATGCCGATCAGCGCGTCCGTCGTATCCGTGACATAGCCCTGGAAATTCCGCTTGAGCACACGCTCCTGCGCGGCCACTGAAAGCGGGTCATCCATCTTCGCAAAATGGTCAATGCCAATGGTGACATATCCCGCCGCTTCCAGCAATGCGCGCGCCATAGCGTAAAGTGCCAGTTTCGCCGTTTCGGAAGGCAGTGTCGCCGCGTCAATCATCCGCTGATGCTTTTTCATCTGCGGTAGATGCGCGTAGGAAAACAGCGCGATCCGCGAAGGCTCCAGCGCAATCGTCTGCTCCAATGTGGCGCGGAAACTCTCCGGAGTCTGATGCGGCAAGCCATAAATCAGGTCGCAGTTAATGCGGCTGATTCCGGCCTCCCGCAACTGCAACATCCGCGATTCCACCAGGGGATAAGGCTGCACCCGGTTGATCGCCTGCTGCACCTGCGGATCGAAATCCTGAATACCGATGCTCACGCGGTTGAATCCCCACGCGGCATAGCGTTCGATATTTTCCGACGTAGTGGTGCGCGGATCAAGCTCAATCGCCAGCTCACCCGATGGCCGCATCTCGAACATGGATACAAGAGAAGACAGAATCGCCTCCATATCCTGCGCCTCCAGCAGCCCCGGCGAGCCACCCCCGAAATGGATATTGGCGAGCCTCCCCTTACCGCCCGCGTAACGCTTCAGCAAGGCGATTTCCTCCAGCATCACGCGCACATACCTCGCAATCGGCGCGTAATGATTGGTCATTTTGGTATGGCAGCCGCAGAACCAGCAGAGCTGCCGGCAGAACGGAATGTGCACATACACGGAAATGGCCGCATCGCCCGGAAGCCCCTTCAGCCACGGGATGAGGGTGTTTTCGCCCGTCTGCGGGAAAAAATGGTGCGCGGTGGGATAGCTGGTATAGCGCGGGGCTTCCAGCCCAAGCCAGGGGGCTGTTTCCTTCTGAGTGACACAGCTATTTGACACAGATCAATCCTTCTTTTCTGATACTTCATTAAACAGCAAATGAAATGAAACACACTTGATGCAGATCAATCAGGTGGCGCGCCGGGTGTGCGATGCTGCGTACATAGAAGAAGGTGAACCCCTTGGAGCAATAACGGAAGAACATATGGTTGACGTAAAAAACATCAGCAAGTCGCAACAGAGCCGGGCACTTTTCAGCACCACATTTGTTTTTACGCTTTGCTTCGCGGTATGGACGATTTTTGCCATCATCGGTGTGCAAATCAAAAAAGATATGGGGTTGAGCGACACCC
>JAHFPR010000006.1 GCA_023269645.1 Alphaproteobacteria bacterium
GGTAACGAAGTCCGCCTCGTGAACTTCGGCACCTTCCTGGTTGCCAAACGCAAAGCGACGACAGGCCGCAACCCGCGCACCGGTGCTCCGATCAAGATTCCGGCTTCCAAGCAGCCGAAATTCCGTCCGGGCAAAGTGCTGAAAGACGCAGTAAACGGCTAATCCGCAAGGATCGGTTGACAAAGGGCGGTCGCAAGGCCGCCCTTTTTTGTTGCATAAATCCTCCCTGCGTTATACTGATGTGGAATCAGACAAACCACAGGGAGGGGTTATGAAAAATTTTTTGCACGTCGTTTTGTTCATGCTATGCGCTACGCTTCTCGGAGCCTGCGCCCGCGATTTATCCTCCACCACCTATAAGGATTCCGCGACGGGCGGCAAGGTGCTCGAAGGAAAAATCATTTCCGCGCGTGCGGTGAAGGTGAAGGGAAGCGACAAGCTCGGCGAAAACGGCGCGGGTATGCTGGGCGGCGGCGTGGCTGGCGGAGTTGCCGGTTCGGCACTCGGCAAGGGGACAGGAAATACCGCGACGACGATTGGCGGCGCGCTAGTGGGAGCGGCGGCGGGCGCGCTTATTCAGGAGACTCTGGAGACTTCCGATGCGATGGAATATCTGGTGAAGATTGATAAGAAATATGTCAAGAATGCCGCCCGAACCAGCAAACGGATCAGTGCCAAAGGCGGCAGTGCGCAAGCGGATATGACGGATTCGACGGATGTATCCACCAAAACGGATATTATCTCCGTAGTGCAGGCTACTGACCCTGTCCTGAAAAAGGGCGCGCGCGTGTATATCATCTATCACGATGACAGGCCAAGGCTGGAAGCGGTGGAGTGATTACGCCGCGACTTCCAGTTTCAACGCATTGAAAATAATTGAAAGCGTGCCCACCAGTTCCTGCATCATTGCTTCCGTGTGGAGCGGGGTAGGGGTGATGCGCAGGCGCTCGGTTCCCTTCGGCACGGTGGGGTAGTTGATGTGCTGCACGAAAATGCTGTACTCATCCAGCAGCTTCCGCGAAATATATTTGCACCGCTCCGCCTCGCCCACGAACACCGGCAGGATGTGGCTTGCCGTGGTTTCCATCACCGGGATTCCCGCTTCCGTGAGCAGGGATTTCAGCCGCGCGACATTCGCATGGAGCTGTGCGCGCTCCGCCGTGGCGTGTTTCACATAACGCACGGAGGCGAGGCAACCGGCGGCCATCGGCGGAGCCATCGCGGTGGTGAAAATGAGGCCGGGCGCGTAGCTGCGCACATAATCCACCAGCTTCGCCTGCCCGACGATATAGCCACCCGCGAGGCCAAAGGCCTTGCCGAGTGTCCCCTGGATAACGGTAAGGCGATCGGCTAGCCCCTGCTGCTGCGCTACGCCGCCGCCTTTTTTGCCATAAAGCCCTACGGCATGAACTTCGTCTAAATAGGTGAGCGCATTGTATTTTTCCGCGAGGGAACAGATGCCAGCGATGTCGCCCAGGTCGCCATCCATCGAATATACGGATTCAAACGCGATCAGCTTCGGGCAGCCGGGATCATCTTCACGCAGAAGTTTCTCTAAGTGCTCCAGATCATTGTGCCGGAAGATTTTTTTACGCGCCTTGCTGAAGCGCACACCCTCGATCATCGAGGCGTGGTTCTGCTCGTCCGAATAAATCACCGCATTCGGCATACGTCCGGCGATGGTGCTGATGACGGTGGAATTGGTGGAATAGCCGGAGGTCATCACCAGCGCGGCTTGTTTATCGTGGAGGTCGGCGAGTTCCCGCTCCAGTGCCACCAGCGGATGGTTCGTGCCCGCGATGTTGCGTGTGCCGCCCGCGCCGACACCCATCTTCCGCGCGGTTTCAGCCACCGCCTCGATTACCGCCGGATGCTGCCCCATGCCGAGGTAATCGTTATTGCACCAGATGAGAATATCGCGGTTGCGGGAGTGGTCACGCGCGTAAGGGAAACGCCCGGCATAACGCTCAAGCTCGGTGAATTCGCGGTAATTTCCGGCCTGCCTGAGTTCAGCAAGCTGGCTATCGAAGAACGCTTCGTAGTTCATGGTGTGACATCATCTCCTTTGAGAGAGCAACGGCTTTTAACACATTTTAGAGAAATAGAAAACATCTAATTCCCCGCATTCTGGACAAAATACAACTTAAAGTAGAAACGTGCAATCATAAACATTCCTTCGGGTGTGGAGTTTTCCCATTGCATCCAGCAAACGGCTTCCTATAATCGCGGCATCACCAACCAACGACTGGTAATTCCCATGTTGAAAAATACTCTCTGTAAATTTATTTTTGGCCGTAAACTTATTTTTGGAATCACGGTGCTCCTCACGGGGGCTACACTCGCAGGAGGCGCAATGGCAGCAGATGTAAAAGACCCGGAAAACACACTTTATCTCGATCTGAAAGATGGCCGCGTGGTCATTGAACTTCGTCCGGATCTCGCGCCGAATCATGTGAAGCGCATCAAGGAACTGGTGCGCAAAGGCTTTTATGACGGCGTGGTTTTCCACCGCGTGATTGATGGCTTCATGGCGCAGACCGGCGACCCGACAGGCACGGGAACCAGCGGTTCCGGCCAGAAGCTGAAAGCTGAATTCTCCAAGGAAAAGCACGAGCGCGGCACGGTTTCGATGGCGCGCGCCAGCGATCCGGATAGCGCGGACAGCCAGTTCTTCATCTGCCTCGCCGATTCCGCGTTCCTCAATGGGCAGTATACCGTGTGGGGCAAGGTGACGAGCGGCATGGAATTCGTGGACAAGATCAAGAAGGGCGCGCCGGGCAGCGGCAAGGTGGATAGCCCGGACAAGCTCATCAAGCTGCAGGTGGCTGCGGATGCGGATAAATCCGCCGGTAAAGCGGACGCTCCTAAAGCTGATGCACCCAAGGCTGATGCTGGCAAGAAGCAGTAAGATTATGGATGACAGATGATGGATGATGGAATGAAGTTTTTTTCCATCATCTATCATCCTTTATCCATCATCCGCTATGCGCGTCGAACTTTTTGATTTTTCTCTGCCGGAGGAGCGGATCGCTACTTCCCCGGCATCTCCGCGTGATGCGGCGCGGCTGCTGTATATAAGCTGCGAGTTGCAGGATAGGCATATCCCCGATCTTCCCGCGCTGCTTTCCCCCGGTGATCTCCTCGTCTTCAATGACACGAAAGTGATTCCCGCGCGGCTCCACGGTAAGCGCGGCGAAGCGCGCGTGGAGGTGACGCTGCTGAAGGAGTGCTCAGAGTTCGGAGTTCAGAGTTCAGAAAAAAAACTTTCACAGAACTCCGAACTCCGAACTCTGACCACGACTACCTGGCAGGCCTTCGCCAAGCCGGCCAAGCGTTTGCGTGTCGGCGATACGGTCACGTTCGCGGAGGATTTCCATGCGGAAGTGCTGGCCAAGCATGAAGGCGAGGTGACGCTGCGGTTTAACATGGCGGGCGCGGAGTTCGAGCGGCTGCTTGCGGAATATGGCACGCTGCCGCTGCCGCCCTATATCGCCAGCCGCCGCGCTCCGGGGGAAGTAGATAAGGCGGATTACCAGACGATTTATGCCAGGGAACCGGGCGCGGTAGCGGCCCCCACGGCGGGGCTGCATTTCACGGATCGGCTGATGGAGGCACTGGCGGCGCGCGGCGTTGCTCATGCGTTCGTAACGCTGCACGTGGGCGCGGGAACTTTTCTGCCGGTGAAAACAGAGGACACACGCGAGCATAAAATGCACAGCGAGTGGTACAGCATCGGTGAGGAAACAGCGGGGGCGATCAATCGCACACGGGCGGCGGGCGGAAAAATCGTGGCAGTGGGGACGACTTCCCTGCGGGTGCTGGAGAGCATTGCGGATGCGGAGGGTAGGGTGCGTGCGGGGCGGGGGGATACGGAAATCTTCATCACGCCGGGATATAATTTCAAATGCGTGGACAGGCTGCTGACGAATTTCCACCTGCCGCGTTCGACCCTGTTTATGCTGGTCTGCGCCTTCGCGGGAACAGAGCGGATGCAGGCGGCCTATGCCCACGCCATCGCCCAGGGCTACCGTTTTTATTCCTATGGTGATGCGTGTCTGCTGGAGCGGTGATGCTGCATCAGCGCAAGCGTTTCAATCTCCAGTGCGGCAGCGATGCGGGCAATCATCAGCAGGTTCATTTCGCTTTTCCCGCTTTCGTAAATATCCAGCCGCTTGAGCGAAATGCCGCTCCGCCGCGCGAGCTTGTGCAGTGTCCAGTGTTTGCGGATGCGGTGTTCGTGGATGTTGCGGGCGACAGCGCGGCGCAGTGCCTGCCATTCCTGGCGATGGTCGGTGGTCATAGAGTGCTCCCTTTGAGGTGACGATGTCAGGAGCTAAGACCACGAAAGAACACGTGTGGGTTTATTCCCTGCAAGCAGGTGTTGTATTCACCGCACTCCCGACAAAGGGATTGCGTTCTGTTGCCCTGCCGTCATAAAGACGAGGTGACAAAACACAAAAACCCTCTGACGGGAGGGGGAAGTCCGGTTCTTTAGGGCGGTCTTAAGTGCCTGCGCCGAGCATGGCACAGTGTTGCGGAGAAAGCAAGGGAATCGCGGGTGGTGGGTTAGTTGGAATTTCCCCACTCTGTCATCCCCGGACAAGCCGGGGATGACAGAGTGGGGAAATTCCAACTAACCCACTACCAAATTGCGGGTAGTAAAACTCCTGCCTCTCCCGCACACGGGAGAGGCAACATGGAATTTGCTTCGCAAAATTCAGGGAATGACGGTAAAAGGTATCAATGCATTTTACCATCCACCACACAGACGGCCACGCGCGCACGGGGGAACTCCACACGCCGCACGGCGTTATCCGCACGCCCGCGTTCATGCCGGTCGGCACGGCGGGGACGGTGAAGGCGATGCTGCCGGAATCCGTGGCGGCGACGGGCGCGGATGTGCTCCTCGGCAACACCTATCACCTGATGCTGCGCCCCGGAGCGGAGCGGGTGGCGCGCCTCGGCGGGCTGCATAAATTCATGCACTGGGATAAACCCATCCTCACCGATTCGGGTGGGTTCCAGGTGATGAGCCTGGCGCAGCTTCGCAAGATTTCCGAGGAGGGCGTTACGTTCCAATCCCACATTGACGGCGCGAAATATACCCTCACGCCGGAACGCTCCATCGAGATACAGCATCTGCTGGGCGCGGACATCACGATGATTTTTGATGAGTGCACACCCTTCCCCGCCACGCATGAACAGGCGGAAGATTCCATGCGGCTTTCGCTGCGCTGGGCGGAGCGGTCGAAGAAAGCGTTTGAGCGGCTCTATCATCCATCATCCATCATCCATCATTTATTATTTGGCATCGTGCAGGGCGGCATCTACCGTGATCTGCGGGAGGAATCCGCGCGGGAATTATGCGCGACAGGGTTCGACGGCATGGCCATCGGCGGGCTGGCGGTGGGGGAGGGGCAGGCGGCGATGTTCGAGGTGCTGGATTATACCGTACCGTACCTGCCCAAAGATAAGCCGCGCTATCTGATGGGTGTCGGCAAGCCTGCGGATATTGTGGGTGCGGTGCTGCGTGGCGT
The DNA here is from genome assembly GCA_023269645.1 of Alphaproteobacteria bacterium. Classification (GTDB taxonomy): domain Bacteria; phylum Pseudomonadota; class Alphaproteobacteria; order Rickettsiales; family UBA8987; genus JAHFPR01. Next base: position 5,538 of record JAHFPR010000006.1, read on the forward strand.
GGATATGTTCGATTGCGTGATCCCCACCCGCAGCGGGCGGAACGGGCAGGCGTTTACCTGGGATGGCACGGTGAATATCCGGAACGCGCGCCATGCCGACGACCCCGCGCCGCTGGATGCACGGTGCGCCTGCCCGGCCTGCACACACTATAGCCGCGCGTACCTGCACCATCTGGTGAAATCTGGCGAGATTCTGGGGAGTATGCTGATGACCTGGCATAATTTGCAGCATTATCAGGATGTGATGGCGGGTATCCGCGCGGCGATTGAGGAAGGGCGGCTGAAGGAATTTGCGGCGGATGTTGCTTAGGGTATTTTTCCCCTATTTTTCCCCATTTCTCCGCCCCCGCAGGCGGTGGAGGAGAGGAGAACGCTCTACCTGGAAGGCTCGTGTTCCGGCGATGTGGCTGGGCGGCCTTCGATGCTGAGCGTGGGAGCACGGGGCGCGACAGGTTCCGGCGGTTCCTTGCGCCAGGCTTTGGCTTGTTCCGGTTCGATTTCCAGCAATGTGGCAACCTTGGTGATGGTTACATTCGTGGTTTGCCGGCTCTTCGTCAGGAGTGTTTTGTAAGCCTGTTGCCCGATACCCAGTTTTTCCTGCATTTCGCCGAGCCTCAACCCATGATCCAGACGATGCTGCTCCAGCGCACTGCCGAGCCTGCTTCGGGTGGGCAAGGGCTGCAAAGATTTTGGCTCAGGCGTGTCAGAGGACGAGGGTTCTTTCGGCGTGGCATTGCGTTCTTTTCTCCCCGGAATCGTTGCCAATTCAGCCGCGAACACCGCGCGGTTTTCTCCGGATAACTGAAGCGCATTGGCCAGCGTCACAATTTTATCTGAGGCAAGCCCGATGCGCGCGCCGCACACAATATCGGAAATGGTCTGGGTAGTGATGCCGGATTGTGGTATACGCTGGATAAGTTCGGCAGGAGTCAAACCCAGTTCTTCCAGCGCATCCTGCACTATCGTGCCCGCACCGTATTCTTTATGGTTCAGGATTGCCTGGCGCGTTTCCTCCGGAATCCCGGCAAGTATTTTCTCCCGCACATCTTCGGAAAGTGCAAGCACATCTGCCGCGTTGCGCCCTGTATTGCCTGCGGTGCGCTTCTCCGAAAGCTCCATGAAATGCGCGTGGGAAACCAGCCCCTGGCTATCCGCCAGTATGCCGAGCGCGGATGCGGTTTCCTTATCCGGAATCAGCGTGTTGTTGTAGAGTCTGGCATATTGCTCCGCCGTAACTGCGCTTTCCAGCCCACTCTTGTGGAGGAAATCTTGCGGCGATTCGGCGTGCACGTATTCCGGCCAGCGGCGAAACATCTCCACCTGTGTGCGGTAATAGGATTCTATTTCATATTTCTTCTGCATGGGCGCAGTATACAGCATAAATCCTAATAAATCGTTAACGCATAAGGCTGCTGCAATGCAACAGGAATAACGGCGGATTCTCTTTCCGGTTCAATCGCTTCCGTGGTATAATGCTGCATATGAGTGATACTCCGTGGCTTACATCCTATCCGCCTGATGTTGACTGGCGCGCGCCCATCACGCCGCGTCCAATGCATACTATTCTTGAGGAAGCGGCCAAAGCCTTTCCCAACCGTCCCGCGCTGGAGTTCCTGGGCAGGCGCACAAGTTACCATCAGCTTGCGGTGCTGGTGAACCGTGTGGCGGCGGGGTTCCGCAAGCTGGGCGTGAAGCCGGGGGTGAAGGTGGGGCTGCTGCTGCCCAACTGCCCGCAGTTCGTGATCGCCTATTACGCCGCGCTGAAGGCGGGCGGCACGGTGGTGAATTTCAGCCCGCTTTATTCCTTGCCGGAACTGGAGCATCAGGCGAAGGATTCCGGCACGGAAATCCTGGTGACGCTGAACCTGAACGCGCTTTATCCCAAGGCACTGGTGCTGCTTGAGGCGGGCATTCTCCGGCATCTGGTGGTGAGCACGTTGCCGGAGGCACTCCCCTTTCCGAAAAGTTTGCTGTTTCCGCTATGCAAGAAAAAAGAAATCGCGCGCGTGGCGTGGGATGAGCGGCATATACGCTGGGCGAGCCTGGTGCGGTGCGTGGAGATGGCGGCGGGTGAAGTCCCTGTCATCCGCCCGGAAAAAGACATCGCCCTGCTGCAATATACCGGCGGAACGACGGGTACGCCCAAGGCCGCCGCGCTTACCCACGCGAATATCTACGCCAACGTGATGCAGTGCGGCCTGTGGTTCCCCGATGCGCTGGCGGGGAGGGAGAAACTGCTCGGTGTGTTGCCGTTTTTCCATGTGTTTGCCATGACGGTGGCGATGAATTTTGGATTGCTGAAAGGCGCGGAAATCATCCTGCATCTGCGCTTTGATCTCGTGGATTTGCTGAAGGATATTCACCGGAAAAAACCGACGCTCATGCCCGGCGTGCCCACCATGTTCACTGCCATCAACCACCATCCGCAGCTTGCGCGCTATAATCTTTCGAGCCTGAAATTCTGCATTTCAGGCGGCGCGGCACTGCCGGTGGAGGTGAAGCAGAATTTCGAGAAGCTCACCGGCTGTACGCTGATCGAAGGTTACGGGCTGACGGAAACTTCCCCGGTCGTGTGCGTGAATCCGCTGAAGGGTGCGAACAAGGCGGGTTCCATCGGGCTGCCGCTGCCGCAGACTATTGTGAAGATTGAAGATATGGAGAATCGGGGGAGCTTTCTTCCGCCCGGCGGTCGCGGGGAGCTTTGTGTCGGAGGGCCGCAGGTGATGCAGGGCTATTGGAACAAACCGGAGGAAACCGTGCAGGTAATCGGCGCGGACGGGTTGCTCCGCACCGGCGACGTGGCGACGATGGATAACGACGGCTATGTATATATCGTGGATCGCCTGAAGGAGATGATCGCGGCGGGCGGCTTCAAGATTTATCCGCGCCACGTGGAGGAGGTGATTTATCAGCATGAGGCGGTGAAGGAAGCGGCGGTGATCGGTGTGCCGGATACTTATCGTGGGGAAGCGGTCAAGGCATTTGTGGTGCTGAAGGAAGGATGCGCGCTCACCGAAGCGGGGCTGAAGGAGTTTCTGAAAGAACACCTTGGCAAGCACGAAATACCGCGTATGGTGGAGTTCCGCGAAAGCCTGCCGAAAACGATGGTGGGGAAAATCTGCAAGAAAGACCTGAAAGGATAAGCATGATGCGCGCGATGGAGGTGAAGCACCTGAAAACGCTGTTTCATGCGTTGCTGGCGGCAAGGTTCATGTACCCTTTCTACCAGAATCCCATGAACTCCCTTTATTCCGACCCGCAGCGGCACTGGAACAATGCCGACAGCCTGTTCTCCCCGACCTTCGACCGGGGCATGGATATGACAGGCTACCAGGTTTTCCTCTATTTTATCCGCTATGCCACCGATGATTCTCCCTTCGGCATCGCCTTCGTTTCCGGTGTCTTATGTGTGCTGCTGCCCTGGCTGTGGTCTCGCATCGCGCGGGAGATGTTCCGGGATGAGCGGTTCGCCCTGCTATGCGGAATCTGCGTGGGCATCATGCCGTCGCTGCTGTTCATCTATGCGTTCACGATGGTGGAGACGCTGCTGCTGAATGTGGTGGCGGCGGGGATATTGCTCTCGCTGATTTACCTGCGCGAAAAATCCGCGAGCGTGTTTTTATACCAGACGGCGATGCTGACGTTTGCTGCGCTCACAAAATTCGCGGCGGTTCCTGTTAGCGTAATGTTCCTGGGTTTTTCCATCTGGCGGGCCAACCCCGGAGCGAAAATCCTCCTGACGGCCAGCGTGATCGCGGCGTTGATGATAAACGCGGCGGGGGTGAGAAGTGCCATCAGCGCGCATTTTTTCTCCCCCTTCGGGATACTGGATTTCGCCAGGATTTATTCAAAATCCGATGCGAAGAAAATCGTTATCCGGTATAATAACGGCGCGGAGTGGTATCAAAGCCCCGCGCTGGAACACATCCCGCTCGCGCCCTTGAGCGGCTGGAAAAGCAAACGCTCCGGCGAGGTGGAAATCCAGATAGACCTGCTGAAGGGCAGGGAAGACTGGACAAGGGAAATCGCACGTTTCCCGGTGAAGCCGGAAAATTACCTGCGGCAGATCGAAGAAAATTTCATCATCTTCTTCTTTGATTTCAGTTGGCCGGAGCATATGCTGGGAGGCATCCAGGGGCCGCTGATTTTCGCCTCGCGCTGGGTGTGGTTCCCGCTGACCGTTTTTATCGTGTGTGGGCTGGCCGGATACCGCCCGCAGGAATATCGGCGTAAGGATGGAAAGTGGCACAGGCATTGGCTGCAGGGTGAAGAAGCTGCCCAGACATTTTTTGTGCTGCTGACATTGGCTGTGGTCGGCGCGATGCTGGTGCAATATACCGGTATCATGGAAGGGCGTTACCGCAAGCCGGTGGAGCCGCTGCTGATCATGTCGGCGTTTATCGTCGTGCGGAAAAGATTTTTCCCGCCCCGGAAAACCGCCCCGAAGCAAACCACCCGCAAGAGAAAAACGAATGCACCTTCATCCTAGGTTCCTCAAGCGGTATGCGCAGGCGGTGTGTGCGCTTTCGGTGGTGATGGTGCTGCTGTTCGGAAGTATTGCGGCATTCGGTATGTGGCATATCACTTACCCGGCGGTGAAGACACTGGATAAATTCACCTATGAAACCGCCACAAGCGGCAATGTGCTGTTCGGCATCAAGGATGAGAACAAGCATATTTTCATCGGGATTACCAAAGAGCAGTTCGCGGAGAAGAAGCCCTATTATTTCAACATCGCACGGCTGGATTATCCGCAGCGCATCCGCCAGGTGACGCTCCAGATGTTTGTCTACGCACTATTATTCTCGATGGTATTCGTCATCCACCGACGGCTGTGGAAGCGGTTGCGCGGGTTGGGGGTTTAATTCCCCCCGAAGCACACTTGCGGCTGTTCGGCGGGGGGCGATGGTGCGCGGGGCTTCGGCGGCTTTCTGCTCGTAGAACTGTTCGCCGATGGTAATTTTCTCGCGCCCCTGCGATTCGCGCCAGGCGTTGGTATCGCGCAGGGAATAGATGCAGCCGCAATATTCCTGCTTGTAGAATGCCTCGCGCTTGGCGATCTCGTACATCCGCGCGCTGCCGCCTTCTTTCCGCCAGTTATATGTCCAGTAACTCGTCCCATCGTAGTGGGCGGCTGCGCGCTGCCCGCACACGTTGATTTGCTCCATGTTCTTCCACCGCGAAATGCCGAGGCTGGAGGTGAATATGGAAAATCCGTGCTCATGCGCATGGAGCGCGGTGCGCTCAAAACGCATATCAAAACACATGGTGCAGCGTGTGCCGCGTTCCGGTTCCATCTCCATGCCCTTGGCGCGGGAAAACCAGTTTTGCACATCGTAATCGGCATCTACGAACGGGATGCCAAGCTCGTTCGCATAACGGATATTTTCCTCCTTGCGGAGCTTGTATTCCTTCACCGGATGGATGTTGGGATTATAGAAAAAAATGGTCAGCTCCAGCCCGGCCTTCACCATCGCCTCGATGACCTCCCCGGAGCAGGGCGCGCAGCAGCTATGCAGCAGCACACGCTTTTCGCTATTCAGGGTGGCGAGCGGAATTTCCGGGCGGGCATCCAGAATATGTTGTGGCAGGGTGTGCATGATGGGCTTATAGCAAAAACCATGCTCCGTGACAAGCGTGAGGTGATGCGCGCCCTCCTGCCAGCAAATACACGTTCAAAAATTATGCTGCATGGTGTATCTTCAGGCAGCCTGATTCCGTCATCGCCTGAATCGCGGAGCGATTCTAGGGCGATCCACCCGCGCGCGTTGCGCGCAAAAAGCAGCATACCGGAATCCAAAAGGGATTCTGGTGGGATGGGGCAGGTATGGATTCCCCTAGAATTTTGCTTCGCAAAATTCAGGGAACGACGGAGAATCAAAGGGGACACGCATGGTGGAATTTGATCTGTTGGAAGAGGAGGAAACTGCGGAGGATGCCGCAAAAGCCGCGCCCGCTTCCGGCGCGGCTGCGGGGCGCAGTAAGCCGGGGCAAGGGGTGCTTGCAGCCGCCATCCAGCAGGATCGCCCGATTCCCGAACTCAGTTCTGAATTCGCCAAGGCCTACCCGGCACTGGGGGCATTCGCCGCGCCCGGCGGCGCATATGCACTGGTGTTCGATAACCAGTTCCCGGTGCGGATGGATGCGATCCGCGAGCTGCTTGAGCTGCAGAATCCCGCCATACAGCGTGTGCTGGATGGGGGCAAAACACCGCCGGGCGGCAGCGGGGAGCATTATGCCGCCGTGCTCGAAAAACCCGTGGGCATAACGCTCGGCGCGTATATTTCTGCGCGCGGGGCACTGAGCGATGTGGATGCGCCGCGTTTCATTGAGAAAATCAGCTACGCAGTAATCGCGCTGCATGAGGTGGGTGTGGTGCATGGCTGCATCAATCCGGATACGATTTATTACGATCAGGCATCGGACAGGCTGATGCTGAAGGAATGTATCTCCGGCTATTGCGGTTATGCGCAGCTTCCCGCTTTTGAATCCATTGACCAGATCACCTGCCACCCCGCCGCCAAGGGAGACGGCGATTTCGCCGACGATTATTTCGCACTCGGCATGGTGGCACTGTGCGTGCTGACGGGCAGGCGGGCTTTTGATGGACTCAAGCGGGAGCAGGTGCTGCAGATACGTATGGAGAAAGGCTCCTGCGACGAGGTGGTGCTTCATGAGCAGGCGGCCTCCCGCGCGTTCATCTCCGGGCGGATGGAGGTGCTGCTGAAAGGGCTGCTCACCGACCACAGGCATGATCGCTGGAATGCGGAGTCCCTGCGCAAATGGATCAAGCGGCAGGAAGTTTCCTTCCCCATCTCCAAGTTGCACCGGCAGGCCGCTGCCGGGCTGATGTTCGAGGAAAAGGAATATGTCAGCCGCAAATATCTCGCCCATGCGATGTTCCAGAAGTGGGATGCGGCAAAAAAATCCATCCGTATCCAGGATGTATCGCGCTGGCTCCAGGTTTCCGCCAAGCTGCCGCAGATCGCGGAGATGCTGGATCGCGCCTACGGCCACCTTCCGCCGGATATGCTGCTTACGGATGAGCGCCTTGCCCGCGTTCTAATGATACTCGATCCGGAAGGCCCGGTGCGCTACAAGCAGTTTTCCGGGCATATCCAGGGCTTTGGAACGTACCTCGCCTGGTGCAGTATGAAGGCCGATCGCAAGGGTGTTCAGCAGATTGCCGCCGTGCTGGCGGAGGGAATGGCCGCGCACTGGATTGATCTTCAGCCCAACCCGCGTGATTACGGCTTCTCCATGCTGGGGTGGAGTCCCTCCAAGTTCAAGCAGTATGTGCATAAAACATCGCTCGGTTTCGGGATGGAGCGGTGTCTTTATGACCTGAACCCCTCGCTTCCCTGTCAGAGCCAGCTCGTGCAATCTTTCTATGCCAGCAACCTGCGGGATCTTCTGGAAGCTCTGGAAAAATTCAGCGGCGATAAAAACGCGACGGATCCGGTGGATCGGCATATAGCGGCGTTCATATCCAGCCGCCTCAACCTTACGGACGATATTCGCATCAAGGCACTCAAGAACTTTCCCCATGTTGGAAAAAATCCGCAGGTGCTGATGGTGGGGCTGCTCACCGTGGCGCAGAACGAAGCGCATTTGCAGCAATTGCCGAAACTTGCGGCATGGATGGAAACCCGGCTTTCTACCTTGCTGGATAAACTCCACAGCAAGGGCATCCGCCGCGAAACCCAGGGCAAGATTCGCCACGCCGTAAAAGAAGGGAAAATGAGCACCCTTTTCAAAGTGGTTTCCGACCCTGTTTTTGCCCGCCGCGATCTCTACGGTTTCCATGAGGCACGCCAGCAATACCGCTCGCTGGTCACGAAGATCAATCATCTCGGCCACCAGAGCAACATTGAGCGCGTCGCCTATCAGCGCGGGCTGCGCATTTCGGTGGGAATCGCCTACCTCGTCTGCACCGTCACCGCGCTCTACCTGATGCTGAAATCGAGTTAGGTTCAATCACCCTTTGATTTTTCGATACTATAGTGATCTATATTCTATTAGGGGATGTTTTGCAACTATTGCTGCCGATATTCCGGCCACGCGCCGCTGCTTATGCCTTCCGTTCCACGATCAGCTTTTTGATTTCGCTGATGGCTTTGGCGGGGTTCAGGCCTTTCGGGCAGGTTTTCGTGCAGTTCATGATGGTGTGGCAGCGGTAGAGCTTGAACGGGTCTTCGAGCGCATCCAGCCGCTCGCCGGTGGCTTCGTCGCGGGAATCCACGATCCAGCGGTAGGCCTGCAGCAAAATCGCGGGGCCGAGGTAGCGGTCGCCGTTCCACCAGTAGCTGGGGCAGGAGGTGGAGCAGCACGCGCACAGGATGCACTCATAAAGCCCATCCAGCTTGTCCCGGTCTTCCGGGGACTGCAGGCGTTCGCCGCTCGCGGAGGCAGGTGAATCCGCCTTCAGCCACGGCTCGATGGATTCATACTGCGCGTAAAAATGGTTGAGATCGGGCACGAGGTCTTTCACCACTTCCATATGGGGCAGGGGGGTGATGCGCACGTCGCCTGCCACATCCGCGATGGCCTTGGTGCAGGCCAACGTGTTGGTTCCATCAATGTTCATCGCGCAGGAGCCACATATCCCCTCGCGGCAGGAGCGGCGCAGGGTGAGCGTGGAATCCATATCGTCCTTGATGTGCAGCAGCGCGTCCAGCACCATCGGGCCGCAATTATCGAGGGCGACTTCATAGGTATCCATGCGGGGGTTTTCCTCCCCTTCCGGATCGTAGCGGTACACCTGGAAACGCCGGACATTTGCCGCGCCCGCCTCCGCCTGATATGTTTTCCCTTTTCCGATCCGGGAATTTTTCGGTAATCTGAATTCAGCCATGATTAACTACCTGCAGCATTGACAATATCTTGTAACATATTCTCCACCTCGTTAACAGCGTCAATACCAAAAAAACCTTTCTGTGTGGTGCTGTTGTTTCCCCGACTGTTGGTGGTGATGGTTGTTGTAAAAACGATTTTCCCGGAGCCATCTGGCGCGACCATCTTTTTCAAATCCTTGAGTTTATCGGGGCCAAAACTTTCAATCTCCACGCTACGTATACCTTTCAGGATCATGGCGCGCTGGCCGGTGATGACGTAATACGTGTTTTTCGCCGCGCGCACCGCCCAGTAAGGCGCAGAGAGCATCGCCAGGCCGATAAAGAAAAACGGCAGCCCGAACAGTGGAAAGAAATCCATGCCATGTTTAAAATCCGGCACTTTGAACTGCGCCGCGCCCGCGATCCAGAATACGGAAAACCCCGTCCACGGTACGGCAAAAAGCCAGATGGACAGCGTCACCAGCGCGATAGCTTTGAGGTGCGTCGGCTTACCGACCCAGCGCACGGTTTCGCCGGGCTTCATCTCCTGCGTTATCAATGCCTGAATGTGATCGGGCATGGACTGCCCGGCCTTCCCAACAGTCGAAACCCCGGTAGCTTCCGTCTGCGCCGACTGGGTTGTATAGTCTTGCAGCACGGCTCAGGACTCCCATTCGTTGAGGATGGTGGTAATCTGGGTGCGTAGTTCCGGCAGAAATATGGCAAGGATTTTATCAATGATGATATGATCCACCCCCATATAATTATGGATGAGCAAATTGCGGCAATCAATAATCTTCCGCCAGGCCACATCAGGATAACGCGCGCGTAGTTCTTTGGAACGCTGATTGGCGGCTTCGCCAATAACTACAAGGCGGTAGAGAATAGCATCATAGCGCGCTTCCTCCGGCATCTCCTGTTTCAGATATGCCGTGATGGAATCAATTGCATCCCGGATATGCTGCAGGCAGGCGAGCGTGTCTTTTTTCATAACTGTACCGCCTCGGAAAATATGCGGTCACGGATATATTTGTTGACTGCACGATCTGATACCACATCTACCTTGCAGCCAAGTAAATCCTCCATATCCAGATGGAACCCGAAAAACTCGATTCCCACATCCTCCCCTACCTTCACCAGCAAATCCACATCACTTTCCGGCGCATCCTCCCCACGCGCCACAGAACCGAACACGCGGATATCACTGATGCCGTTGCGCGCGGCAATGGCAAGGATTTCAGCTTTGCGCTTGCGAAGTTCAGCGAGGTTCATGGGCTACCCGTTCCACTCGTTGCGGAGGATAATAACCAGCCTCTCCCGCAGACCGGGAAGATAATTATCTACTATATCCCATGCTATGTCGAAATCGATAGCGATATATTCATGGATCATTTTGTTTCTGGCGGCAATGACCAGCGGCCACTCCACTTCAGGGTATTTTTGCTGAAGCGCATTGGAAACCTTGTTACAACCCTCCCCAATTGTCAGCAGTTCATACACCACGGCCTTGCGGAGCATATCATCGTCCGTGCTTCCCCTGCTACGATGGAGGGCAATGTTGTCTATTGCCGCAAGGATACTGCGGATATAGGCTTCATCATCCGGTCGCTTTTCCTTCATAGCGGGACAGCCTCCGAAAATATCCGTTCCTTCATGAATACATTGACACCCTTCTCCGAAACCACATCCACCTTGCAGCCAAGTGCTTCTTCTATCTCCAGGCCGAAACCAAAAAACCTGATGCCCGTGCCAGGCAACACCTTCACCAGCAGATCCACATCACTTTCCGGGGTGGTATCCCCACGCGCCACAGAACCGAACACGCGGATATCGCTGATGCCGTTGCGCGCGGCAATGGCGAGGATTTCAGCTTTGCGCTTGCGGAGTTCAGCGAGGTTCATGATTAATCCTATGCTGGATAATGGACAATCGGATAATAGATGATTGGAGTCCTTCAGTCATCCATCATCCATTCATCCATCATCTCCTGTCAATACACCCTTGCCTTCGGCGGAATCGGCTTGATTTCGTCCGTGAGCGTGTAATTATGGACGGGGCGATAGCTGATTTTTACCTTGCCCTTCTCGTCAATCCACGCGATGGAATGCTTCATCCAGGTTTTGTCGTTGCGCTTGGGAAAGTCATCCCGCGCGTGTGCGCCCCGGCTTTCCTTGCGGTTCAGCGCGCAGTGCATGGTGATGCTGGCCTGCGCGCGGAGGTTATCCAGCTCCAGTGCCTCCACGAGGTCGGAATTCCAGATAAGCCCGCGATCCTCGATGCGCAATTTCCCATAGCTTTCATACACTTCATCAATCTTCTTCGCGCCTTTCTTCAGCGTATCTTCTGTGCGGAACACTGCGGCATCCTGTTGCATGGCCTGCTGCATATTCCGGCGGATTTCGGAAGTTTTCAGCTTGCCTTTCGCATTCCGGATTCTATCGAACCGTGCAAGGATTTTATCCTCCACGTTCTTCGGAAGCTGTTTCGGTGCTTTGCCTTTTTCCACCACTTCCGCCGCGCGTATCGCCGCCGCGCGCCCGAACACCACGAGATCCAGCAGAGAGTTGGAGCCGAGCCGGTTCGCGCCATGCACCGAAACACAGGCTGCCTCGCCGATGGCCATCAGCCCCGGCACAACCGTATCCGGATTTTTCCCCTTCAGCGTCACCACTTCGCCACGATAATTGGTGGGCACGCCGCCCATATTATAATGCACGGTGGGCAGCACGGGGATAGGCTCCCGCGTTACGTCCACGCCTGCGAAAATGCGCGCGCTTTCCGCGATGCCGGGCAGACGCTTGTGAATCACCTCCGGATCGAGATGGTCGAGGTGCAGGTAAATGTGATCCTTCTTCGGCCCAACGCCCCGCCCTTCCTTGATTTCCAGCGTGATGGCGCGGCTGACAACATCCCTTGATGCCAAATCCTTGGCATGGGGCGCATACCGCTCCATGAAGCGTTCGCCCGCCGAGTTCTTGAGGAATCCGCCCTCGCCGCGCACGCCCTCGGTAATCAGGCAGCCCGCGCCGTAAATCCCCGTGGGGTGGAACTGCACGAACTCCATATCCTGCAGCGGGATGCCCGCCCGTGCTGCCATGCCGCCGCCGTCACCGGTGCAGGTGTGCGCGGAGGTGCAACTGAAATAGGCGCGGCCATAACCGCCCGTTGCCAGCACCACTTCCTGCGCGCGAAAACGGTGCAGTGTGCCGTCATCCAGATTCCACGCCATCACCCCGTGGCACGAGCCATCCTCATCCATCAGCAGATCGAGCGCGAAGTATTCGATGAAGAACTTGGCTTTGGCTTTCAGGCTTTGTTGATAGAGCGTGTGCAGGATGGAATGGCCGGTGCGGTCAGCCGCCGCGCAGGTGCGCACGGCGGGCGGGCCTTCACCGAATTGCGTGGTCATGCCGCCGAACGGGCGCTGGTAGATTTTGCCTTCGGGAGTGCGGGAAAACGGTACGCCGTAATGCTCCAGCTCGTAAATCGCGGCGGGGGCTTCGCGGCACATATACTCAATGGCATCCTGATCGCCGAGCCAATCCGCGCCCTTGATGGTATCGTAAAAATGCCAGCGCCAGTCATCCTCGCTCATATTGCCGAGTGCCGCGCTGATGCCCCCCTGTGCTGCCACGGTGTGGCTTCGCGTCGGGAATACCTTGGTGATGCAGGCGGTGGACAAGCCCTTCTCCGCCATGCCGAGCGTCGCCCGCAACCCCGCGCCCCCCGCGCCGACAACCACGACATCGTAGGCGTGGTCAATGATTGTGTATTCCTGTTGCGTTTTTGCCTTCACCATTCCTAACCTTTTTCTTGTCACCCCGTATTTATTGCGGGGTTATTCTTACTTTGTCGTTATAACCCCGCAATAAATGCGGGGTGACAGGACTACCCCTTAAAATAAATGCTCAGCACCGCAAAAATTCCGGCGGAGGCGGTGGCGAAGCAGGTGAGTTTCACCAGCATCACCGCGATGATTTTTCGCAGCTTGCCGGGCATATAATCTTCCAGCACCGCCTGCAACCCCAGCGCGCCGTGGTAAAACGCGGCGATGATAAAGAGGATGGAAAGCAGCGCGTTGCAGGGCTTCGCAATGAGTGCTACCGCTTTCGCGCCATCCAGCCCCGTTCCCGCAAGCTGCATCACGAAGGCAACGAACCAGATGCACAACGGAATCAGTGCCAGTGCCGTCATCCGCTGGGCGAGCCAGTGGTGCGAGCCTTCCTTCGCCGTGCCCAGGCCGCGCGCTTTGGAAATGGGGGAATGAAATGCCATGTTCGTACTCGTTATTCGTTAATAGTTACTTGTTAATAGTTACTCGTTCCATTAACGAATAACGAATCACGATTCACGAAATAGCCACCATCCACGCCACCGCCGTGGCCGCCGCCGAAGCGATGATCACCAGCCAGCCCGTGGTTTCAGCAACTTTAAGCTCGAAGCCCATTCCTGCATCCCAGAACAGATGACGGATGCCGTTGAACAGGTGGTAAAATAGCGCGAGGCTCCATCCGCCCAGCGCGATTTTCCCTGCAAATGTTTTCAGGAAAATGCCGATGCAGGCGGGCTTATCCGGCAGGAACGCGATTTCATACAGCAGCCCGACAAACACCACCATTCCCAGCAACAGGAAAACACCGGAGAGCCGGTGCGCGATGGAGGTGAAGGAGGTTATCTGCGGCTTGTAGATGGAAAGATGCGGCGAAACCGGACGCGCGCGGCGCGCGGGAACGAGAGCATGATTTTCTGCCGCACCTTCCGCCATGTTTTCAGCTTTCCTTTCCAAGTGTTACGCTACCCGCGTACCATAGCCTGCGCCACAGAAAAAACAAGAAAATTCTCCTCCGCCCCCGCTTGCGGGGGCGGCAGGAAATCTGAGCCAATTTATTGACCGGATTTGCGGAGGGGGTACTTTCTTGCTGACAAAAACACCCCCTCCGGATTTCGTAAACTCACTCCGTTCGCTAACGAAATCCTCCTCCCCCGCAGGCGGTGGAGGAGAAAAAGAAACACCTCCCCGGTAATCCGGCCATTACCGGAAGAATGGGTAAACGTGCTTGGATTACTTGCCCTGCCCGCAGGCGGGAGGGGGGAATGTATCGGATAACCCATACGATTCCCAGTTCTCCGTTACCTTGCGGATGATTTCTTCCGTCATCTCGATTTTCGTGCCCCACTCGCGCGCGGTTTCCGCGCCGATTTTCGTCGTGGCATCCAGGCCGACCTTGCTGCCCAAGCCCGATTGCGGCGAGGCGAAATCCAGATAATCTATCGGCGTGTTTTCGATGAGCGTGATGTCGCGCGCGGGGTCCATGTTGGTGGAAATCGCCCAGATAACATCCTTCCAGTCCCGGCAATTAATATCTTCATCCACCACGATCACCCACTTGGTATACATGAACTGCCGCAGGTAGCTCCACACGCCCATCATGATGCGCCTGGCGTGGCCGGCGTAAGCCTTTTTGATGCTCACCACCGCCACGCGGTACGAGCACCCCTCCGGCGGCAGCCAGAAATCCACGATCTCCGGAAATTGCTGCTGAATCAGCGGGATGAACACTTCATTTAATGCGGCTCCCAGGATGGAAGGCTCATCCGGCGGGCGGCCTGTATAGGTGCTGAGGTAGATCGGGTCTTTCCGCATGGTGATGGCGGTGCAGGTGAATACGGGGAATTGCTCCACGGAATTATAGAAGCCGGTATGGTCGCCGAACGGGCCTTCGTTGCCATAATCCTCCAGGCTTACATAGCCTTCCAGCACGATTTCCGCTTCCGCCGGAACTTTCAGCGGCACGGTGACGCATTCCACCAGCTCCAGCTTTTTCCCGCGCAGCAAGCCGGAAAAATCATATTCCGAGAGCGTATCCGGCACGGGCGTGACCGCCGCGAGGATGGTGGCCGGGTCAGCACCGATGACAACAGCGACGGGCATTGAGAGATCGGAGAGCGGAGAGCGGAGAGTATGATCGCCACTCCCTTTTTCTGCTTGCTCCATGCCCTCTGCTCTCTGCTCTCTGAACTTCCGCCAGTGCTCCGCGCCGCCGCGATGCTTCAGCCAGCGCATGAGGGTCGTATTTTTCCCCGTCACCTGCATCCGGTAAATGCCGAGATTGTAGTTATCGGTTTTGTCTTCCGCCGGATGCGGCCCCTGGCTTACCACCAGCGGCCAGGTGATGAGGGGTGCTGCATCCCCCGGCCAGCAGGTTTGAATCGGGAGCATCCCCAGATCCACCTCGTCGCCTTTCAGCACGATTTCCTGGCAGGGTGCTTTCCGCACGGTTTTCGGCTTCATCGCCATCGCTTTTTTCAGGATGGGCAGCATCTCCCACGCCTCGCGCCACCCGCCGGGCGGCTCCGGCTGGCGGAGAAACGCAAGCATCTCGCCCAGCTCGCGCAGCTCCTCCGGCTTCTTCCCCATTCCCAGTGCTACCCGTTCGGTTGTGCCAAAGAGGTTGGCGAGGACGGGGATGGGAGCAGGGGGCAGGGAGCAGGGAGCCATTCCTTTTTCGTGCTCCTTGCCCCTTGCTCCCTGCTCCTTGACCACGTTCTCAAATAAAATCGCCGCACCGCCCGCCTCCAGTATGCGGCGGTGGATTTCCGTCATCTCCAGATACGTGGAAACCGGGGCTTTCACACGCACGAGATCGCCGCGCTTCTCCAGTTCTTTCATGAAATCGCGGAGTGAATCGTAAGTCATCGCACCTCCAGCACCATGCCATCATAACCCGGTGTCATCCCCGGCGGAAGGGAGGCTTTGATCGTTTCATACTCGATATTATGGCTCATATGGGTGAGGATGGCCTGGCGCGGCGAGAGCATCCGCGCCCAGTTAATCACCAGTTCCACGTGCGCATGGGTGGGGTGCGGCTTGTATTGCAGACAATCCACCACCCAGGTATCAAGCCCCCGCAGAATAGCGAGGGACTCCTGCGGAATGCTGTTGAGGTCGGTGGAATACGCGAAGTTTCCGATGCGGAAGCCGAGCGTCATCCCCGCCACGCCATGATCCTGCAGGAACGGCATCACCTCAATACCCGCCGCCTGGAACTTCTTGCCCGGCTCCACGATATTCGCCACCAGCGCAGGGCGGAACCAGCCCAGCCTCGGCACGGGCGGCTTGAAGGCATAATCGAACTTGCGGCCAAGCTCCGAAAGGGTTTCCGCATCGCCGTAGCAATCCAGCGGCTTGCGGGAGTTCACGTTGAAGGCGCGCGTTTCATCAATGCCGTGGGCGTGGTCGGCGTGGGCGTGGGTGTAGAGAATCGCATCCACCGTGCTGAATTTGTTGGCCAACGCCTGCTGCCGCAGATCCGGCGAGGTATCAATAAGCAGCTTTTTGCCCTCAATTTCCACCAGCACGGAAACGCGGGTGCGCTTGTTTTTCGGATTATCCGACACGCAAACCTTGCAGTCGCACCCGATAAGCGGCACACCGCCGGAAGTTCCTGAACCGAGAATAGTGATTTTCATATGGCGGGAAATGTAGCCCCTCTCTCGTGAAACCTCAATTATAACTTTCTAAATACCGACAGGGCGGGAAATGGTAGGAACGGCGGGATTGATTCGGAATCGCATGACGCGATTCCTCACCCTTCGGGCGGCTGCGCCGTCCAAAACAGTTGCACTGTTTTGTCGAACCCTCTTTCCGGCTTCAAATCCCACAGTTTCACCATTTTCTTAAGCAGGACATTTGCCCTGCTTAAGAAAATGGTGGGAACGGCGGGATTCGAACCCTCGACCTACAGATTAGGAATCTGTCGCTCTATCCAACTGAGCTACGTCCCCACGGAGAATGCCAAAGCAGCGGCTTATACAGTAAAAATCCTCAGGAGGCCAGAGGATAGATAAACCCCCTGGCGGGGAAAACGGAGCTGAAGCTCCCGGATTCCTGTATCCAGAAACGCAGTTCCGACCAGTCATTGGCTGGGGATGCGTCCTCCACCAGCATGGCTTCGTGGATATAGCCGCGCCCGAATATATCCTTGCCCCAGTTGGCGTGCGCGACCTCGATCCTCCGTGCGCCGAGGATGCGCTTCACCACCGCAAGATGGCCGTAGCGCAGCCTTTCCGTGCGCGAAAGCACCAGTACCGCGCCGATTCCCGGCGTGTTTCCACGGGCATAGCGGGGGGTGGCTCTATCCCACCATGTATAGGCATCGCCGTAAATCTCGATGCCGGAAAGCTGGCGGGCATAGGGAACGCACTGTGTCCACTCCGCCGTGCCGGAAACGCATCCAGAGCCGCAGCAGACCAGGACAAGCAGCATTGCCGCCAGCTTCATTCTTCGCATTGTCCCTCCTTATATCCCGCTTTTCCGCCGTGCGGAGAGGGGGATGCTACACCATCTTGACATCGCGCGCCAATTGAATATAATGCGCTGCACCAATCAGGAGACTGACGGCACTATGGCAAGCGGCACGGTAAAGTGGTTCAACCCCACCAAAGGCTACGGATTCATTCTGCCGGACGATGGCTCATATGAGGTCTATGTCGGGATGGATGCCGTGGATGAATCCGGCATTGGGCTGATTACGGGCGGGCAGAAAATTGCCTACGATCTCGCGGATTATGACGGAAAATCCCAGGCGGCCAATCTCCGCCAGATTCAGGAAAATTCCTCCGTCTTCGCGGCGTAATTGCTTTCCCGTGACAATCAAAACAAGCTGATGCAACCGGAAAGCGGCAGCATAAGCAGTGAAATCGTGATGATGCGTATCCGCATGGCAGTTCCCCTCATTGTGTTAGATGAAGTTATCTTACCATAAAAAATCCTGAAAGTCGCGGCGGATTTTTCTGTTTGCCTGCCACGGCATTGCGATGCCGATGCGCTTTGTGGGGAATCTCCAATTGCAGCTTTTGGGATACCCGCTATAACTGCGCAAAGGCGGTATTCAAGCCATTATGGTTGAGCTTAAAGGGACGGATTTTTCCCGATCCATTTCTCAAGCATCATTTCTATTTGCATTTCTTTCACCGGCTTATTCAGAT
>JAHFPR010000092.1 GCA_023269645.1 Alphaproteobacteria bacterium
CCCTCAAACCCGTCCATTTCCACAAGAAGCTGGTTGAGGGTCTGCTCGCGTTCGTCGTTGCCGCCGCCAAGCCCCGCGCCGCGATGCCGCCCTACCGCGTCAATTTCATCAATAAAAATAATGCACGGCGCATTCTTTTTTCCCTACTCGAACATATCGCGCACACGGGATGCCCCTACGCCCACGAACATCTCTACGAAATCCGACCCGGAAATGGTGAAGAACGGCACTTTTGCTTCTCCCGCCACCGCGCGGGCGAGCAGGGTTTTGCCCGTGCCCGGCGAGCCAACCAGCAGGCAACCTTTGGGAATTTTCGCGCCGAGGCTCTGGAATTTCGCTGGATCTTTCAGGTAATCTACGATTTCCTGCAGTTCATCCTTGGCTTCCTCGATGCCGGAAACATCGTTAAAAGTTACTATACCGTGCTTTTCCGTAAGCAATTTGGCCTTTGAACGCCCGAAGCCGAGCGCACCGCCTCCGCCCCCCTTGCCGCTTCCCATCTGTCGCGCCACAAATATCCACACTGCGATGATAAGTATGACCGGCAGGAAATTCATCAGCAGCGCGAAAGAAAGGCTAGAGCCATCCGGCGGCATGACATTGATACGGACATTATGCGCCCGAAGATCTTTAATAAGATCAGGATATTCAGCAGCGTAGGTGGAGAAGGCTGCGCCGTCCCCCGCATAATGGCCGCTGATATTTCTGCCGCTGATGCTGACTTCTGCGACCTGGCCGTTATCCGCCGCCACCAGGAATTCCGAAAAATCAATGCTGCCCGCCTTATCGCTGTTCTGAAACAGGCTGAAAACCAGCATGACAATGATAAAAGTGACCGACCAGATAAGAAAATTCCTGCCCACGATGTGTTTCCGGTTAATGTTTCAAATGTGAATTGCCAGCATACCAGCCTGCCCGCTGCGCTGCAAGCGGTTTAGGGAGCTGGCGCATCATTCCTGTTCCCGCCGGATGCTTGCAGACACGCCTTTTCCTTCCACCTTGCATCCGGCAAGGGTAACGGCCATTATATCATTTGATAACAGCGCATCGTGGAGCCTTTCCAATTTCTCAAAACGTATCGGTTTCTCTGCGCCGCCGATGGAGCGCAATAACGATGCCAGCACCCGCAGCCGGATTTCTTCAGGATAAAAACGCCAGCTTTCCTTATCCAGAGATGCATGGTCATCCGGATAAAACTCCACGCATTCCGCCATCGCCTGCGCGGTATAATCCTCCAGTGCCTCACGCGCGCGGCGCATGGTGCGGGCGGTGTCACTCAGGCGTTTCGTGAGGGTTTCCTTCTTTTTTCCGGGAAGCTCCTCCAGCATTTTGCGAAGGCGGTTGCGCTTGTATTTCGTATCCGCGTTGGTGGGGTCGGAAATCCAGATTTTGCCACGTTCTTGCAGGTAATCCTCAATCTCCCGGCGCGGCACGGAGAGCAGGGGGCGCAGAATTTTTATGCCGTCACGTGCGGAAACGGGGGACATTGCCGCAAGTCCGTCCACGCCGCTGCCGCGCTCCAGCCGCAGGAGGAAAGTTTCCGCCTGGTCATCCAGGTGATGTGCCACGGCCAGATGCCGGATGTCATGCCTGTTGCACCAGGAGATCAGCAAGTGATAACGGAGTTCCCGCGCTGCTTCCATCAGATTCGCATCCGGCTTTTTTCCCTGGTGGGTGAGGATATGGTGTTCGATGCCCTCCGCTGCAAGCCATTCATGCACAGTTGCGGCTTCTTCCTCCGCTTCCGGACGAAAATTGTGGTTTACGGTCAGCGCGACGATTTTTGCTCCCTGTTTTTTGCTCCATTCGTATAAAAGATATGCAAGCGCAAGGCTATCCGCTCCACCGGAAACAGCCACCGCGATAACGGGCGGTTCTCCGGGGGAGAGAAGGGGAGAGAGGAGGGAGGTGAAGCGGATGTTATCCATAGGGTGATGGTTGATGGTCAGTTACTATCCCAACCATCAACCCCTTTAATGGCACTGGAACTCTGTGCGTTCCTGCCGGATACGCTCTTTCAGGGCAGAGGAAGCATCCGGAAATTCCGAAGTCAGCTTGCCGAGTGTTGCGCAGGCTTCCGCCTTTTTGTTCACCTGGCCGAGGGACATCCCCAGCTTCAATAGGCTATCCGCCGCTTTTCCACCCTTGGGAAACTGTTTGTAACCCTCCAGAAATTGTACGGCGGCCTGTTCATAATGCTGCTGGGCGTAATAGGATTCGCCGAGCCAGTAATAGGCGTTGCTGTTCAGCACATGAGTGGGATAGGCGGCGATGAACGCTTTGAACGACTGCACGGCCTCCTCGTATTTTTCCTGTTTCAGCAGGTTGAAGGCGCGGTCGTAATCATCCTGCGCGGGATTGCTGAGGTGGCCTGATGAAGGGGCGATTCCTGCATCCGCAGGGCGGGGGGAGGCGACCACGGCGGGCAGGGCGGCACTTTGCGCACCGGAAGATGATGCTGCTGCAGGAGGTATAATATTCGTGGGACGCTGCGCAGCACCGGCATCCTGCTGTTGGCCAGTCTGCTGAATTTTATGCTCCAGTTCTTCGAGTGTGCCGTTCATCTGGCGGATTTTTTCCTCAAGCTGGCCGAGGCGCACCTGAATATCTGCCATCGTGCCAGGCTCGGCGGAGTGGGAATCGGGGACGGAATCACCCACCGCACCACCCTTGTAAACGGCACGTTCTATCGTGTTCATCTTGGTTTCAAGCTGGTTCAGCCTGTCGTCCATATCGGATTGCGCCGATGCGGGAACTGCCGCCGCCAGCATACCAAAGGTGAGGAACGCAGATAAAAAAAGCCTGGAAAATTTCATGGGATTTCAACCGAAAACCGGGAAACAGCACCTGCGATAAGGCACTGCTTCCCGGTGAATAACAGATTAGTTGATAACGGTTACACCGCGACGGTTTTTGCTCCACGCCGCTTCGTTGGAACCCAGATATTCCGGGTGCTCCTTGCCATAACTGATGCTGTTGACACGGCTGGCATCCACACCCAGGCTGGCCAGGTAACTCTTTACTGCTGCCGCCCGGCGTTCGCCCAGCGCAAGGTTATACTCGCGCGTACCGCGTTCGTCGCAATGTCCTTCGACGGTTACACGCTTATCGCTGTACTGCTTCAGCCAATCCGCCTGTTTTTTCAGCGTATCCTGACCTTCCTGGGTCAGTGTGGCACTGTTGAAATCAAAGAACACGCGATCCCCAACGGCGGCAATAAACTCTTCCTTGCTGCCGGGGGTAAGGTTGGAAGTATCCGTGCTGGCTACGCCATCCGAACCGAAAGTAGCAGTATCGGAGCCACCCGTGGTATCGCCGGGCTGGGGCTTATCATCGGCACACGCGGCAAGGCTCACCACAGCAAGCAGCACCACAACAAAATTTTTCAGGAATGTCATTAGGTTAATCCTCCAGATTCTTGATGAGTTAATAGAATTCTCTCTCCAGTCCCGCAGGACGAGCAACACCTTATAGCGCATCGCAGGCATAAAAAAAAGAGCTAGTTTTGCAACGTAGCTCTTTTTTTGGAGGCGCGCTATTTAGTTAGAGCGGAGCCGCTCCTTCCCCTTCACCTGACGGAGTGCCTCGGCGATCTGGAAACTCAGGTCTTCCGGAAGTTTCTCAATAAACTCTGTATGCTCTATCAATTGGTGCGGCACGGTGAGGCAATAGCGGGGTTCAGGATTTTCCGCATCCGGAGGCAGACTGTAGCCAGTTATTTTCCTGTCATCATCCACGTGAAATACCACGCCGTGCGCTTCTGCACCTTTGCGCAATTCTTCCGCAAGCGGATCTTCCCCCAGCACCTGTTTTTGTATGCGCTCCAGCACTTTATAGAGGGCGGCGGTGGTATCCTGATCGTTTATCGTCTCGATATAATAAATATCGGCATCGTGCTGGCGCAATTCCCACGCATAACCGGTGGATTCATTGAGGCGATCCAATGCGGTTTGCTTTTTTTCTCCCTGGATTTCCCGGTCGCGCTCCAGCGCATTATCGAGATTATGCTTGAAGGAAAGGGATTCAATTTTAGCAAGAAAGTCGGGGTTGTACGCCAGTTCATCCTTGATATACACGCCGTCGTCGCATCGCGCACCGACAGGTCCCGCACTGACGGGAGCATGGTTCAGCACGCCATCCACTTCAAAATCACTCTCTTGTGCCGCGCCGCTCTTGATGGCTGTGTGCTTGAGGTGTGCGGCGATAACATCCGCTTCCGAACTGGATGCAAACGCTTCAAACGAGCCATAAGGATCTTTATGCCACTTGCGCCCTGTTGCCGCAGTGAGGCACGCTATGACTCTGCTATCTTTGGGATGTTTCGGAGGCGTACCCACAGCACTTAAGCCGCTGCGGCCTGCGCTGCTTCCTCGGCGGCGAGGCGATCATGATCAACCTTGCCCTTGGCGGAAATGTCACGATCCACGAATTCAATGACAGCGCGGGGAGCCGAATCGCCTTTACGGAAGCCGTATTTCATGATGCGGATATAACCGCCGTTGCGGGCTTCATAACGCTTCGCCAGCACACTGAACAGCTTTTCCACGATTTCGGCATCACCGATGTAGGAAATCGCCTGACGGCGCGCATGGAGATCACCGCGCTTGCCGAGCGTAACCAGCCGTTCCGCAATCGGGCGAAGGTCTTTCGCCTTGGGCAGTGTGGTGACGATCTGCTCGTGCGTGATAAGTGCAGCAGCGAGATTCCGGAACAGTGCCTTGCGGTGGCTGCTCGTGCGGCTGAATTTTCTGCCTCTGTTTGCGTGACGCATAAATGCTCCTAGGGTGTAAGGGTATAAGGGGTTAAGGATGTAAGGGAAAGGCGCAATCACTTACACCCTTAACCCCTTAATTCCTTGCACCCTTCCTAATACGGATCCTCATATTTCTTAGCGAGTTCCTCAATGTTTTCAGGCGGCCAGCCTTCCACTTCCATGCCGAAGCGTAAGCCCATTTCGGCCAGCACTTCCTTGATTTCGTTCAGGGATTTGCGACCAAAATTCGGCGTTTTCAGCATTTCAGCTTCGGTTTTGCGCACCAGATCGCCGATGTATACGATATTATCGTTCTTCAGGCAGTTGGCCGAGCGCACGGAAAGTTCCAGTTCGTCCACTTTCTTGAGTAGGTGCTTGTTGAAGCGCAGTTCTTCTTCCGCGTGTTCCGGCCTGTCTTCCGCTTCCTCGAAGTTGATGAAAAGCTGAAGCTGATCCTGCAGGATGCGCGCGGCGTAGGCCACAGCATCTTCCGGCGAGATCGTGCCGTTGGTTTCCACGGTCAAAGCGAGTTTATCATAGTCGGTTTTCTGGCCGACGCGCGCATCTTCCACCTTATAACTCACCTTGCGCACGGGGCTGTAGAGCGCATCAATCGGGATAAGACCAATCGGCGCGCCTTCCGCGCGGTTCTGTGAAGCGGGGACATAGCCCTTGCCGCTTTCGACGATCAGTTCCATGTCCAGCGACGCGCCTTTTTCCAGCGTACAGATGGCGACATCCTTGCTGATAACATCCACATCCGCGCTGGTTTCGATCATCCCGGCGGTGACGATGCAGGGGCCGGTGGCCTTCAGGCGCGCCTTATGACGTTCCGGAGAATTCGCCCGCACGGCAATGGATTTGATGTTGAGAATAATATCGGTGACATCCTCGCGCACACCCGGAATCGAGGAGAATTCGTGCAACACGTTTTCAATCTTGATTGCCGTAAATGCCGCGCCCTGAAGAGAGGAAAGCAGAATGCGGCGAAGCGCGTTGCCGAGCGTCAGCCCATAACCGCGCTCCAGCGGCTCAACGACAATGCTGGCCTTGCGCTTGTTGTTTTCGCTTTTAACCTCGATATTCGAGGGCTTAATCAGCTCATGCCAGTTCTTTGCGACCATTGATACCATATGGGGTATTCTCCTACGTGTTTTTGCTTACCTAAAAGGAACAGGCTTCAGGAACAGGTTTCAGTAAAGTGGCTAAAACCCTGGAACCTGTTCGTGTTCACTAAACTCTCCGGCGCTTCCTCGGCCTGCAACCGTTATGCGGCACAGGGGTCACATCCCGAATGGAGGTGATATTAAACCCAACCGACTGCAGTGCCCGGAGTGATGATTCCCGACCCGAACCTGGGCCTTTCACTTCAATATCCAGTGTCAGCACACCATGCTCCTGCGCCGCGCGGCCAGCCTTTTCAGCGGCCACCTGTGCAGCGTAGGGGGTGGATTTCCGAGATCCCTTAAACCCGCAGCCGCCTGTGGAAGCCCATGAAAGCACGTTACCCTGAAGATCTGCAATGGTGATGATCGTATTATTGAACGATGCATTCACATGAGCTACCCCACGTGCGATATTTTTCTTGGATTTTTTCTTTGCGGTGGCGGCAGTCGCCGAAGCGGGAGCCGTTTTATCTTTCTTCTGTGATTGCGCTTCTGCCATAATTTCTCCTGGGTTTCAGGCTTCAGGAGCAGGTTTCAGCATTGCCGAAACCTGAAACCTGTTCCTATTTCCGCTATTTCGTTGTCGTTTTCTTGCCTGCGATAGCAACGGCCTTGCCCTTGCGGGTGCGGGCGTTGGTGTGCGTGCGCTGGCCACGTACCGGAAGGCGGCGGCGATGGCGCAGCCCCTGATACATACCGAGATCCATTTTGGTTTTGATGTTCACTGCGACTTCGCGGCGCAGATCTCCTTCCACCACATAATCACGGTCAATCAGTTCGCGGATGCGGATAACTTCCTCTTCCGAAAGCTGATGCACACGCTTTCCAACGGGAACATTCGCCTGCGCGCAGATGTCCAGCGCGCGCTTGCGTCCGATACCAAAAATATAAGAAAGCGCAATTTCAATGCGTTTCTGGGTGGGAATGTTGACACCGGCAATACGAGCCACGGCTAAACTCCTTGATTTGTGCTATTTTTTATGGCCTGCGCTACGCAACAGGACGGCGAATTATAATGATAGTTTAACCCAAGTCAATCTATTATTTTAAGTTTTTAGTCATTCAACAGTAGTCATAAGTAAAAAATTGCGATTACTGGCTGCTGACCAGCGTCGCGTCTTCAAGTTTTGCGAGTATTTGCGCTGTAACCAGCTCAATGCTCTGCATCCCGTCGATATTCTGGAGTGTGCCTTTCGGTGTATGTTTCAGGTAATAATCGAGGACGGGAACGGTCTCCTTGCGATAGACGTTCAGCCGCTCCTTGAACACTTCCGGCTTATCCTGCTCGCGCGGGGTTTCTCCCGCAGCCAGGGCTTGTTGATAACGCCCGGAAACGCGGTTGAGGAGTTCTCCGTCGTTTACTTCCATATTCAGCACGATGCTTACTTTTTCCCCACGCTGTTTCAGCAGGGCATCCAGTGCCTCCGCCTGCGCCACGGTACGCGGAAAACCATCCAGAATATAGCCCTGCGCGCAATCCGGCTTCGCGGTGCGGTTTTCAACGATGGCTACGGTAATCTCATCCGGAACCAATCCCGCGCCTTTCAGGATTTCCTCTACCTGCTTTCCAAGCGGTGAGGCCTCTTTCCGGATCAGCCGGAACATATCGCCGGTGGAAAGATGGGGAATGCCGAAAGTTTTCTGGAGGAGCGCAGCCTGCGTTCCCTTGCCCGCTGCCGGAGCACCGAAAAATATGATGATGGGTTTCTTATTTCTCACCTTTTTCCTCCCGCTGGTCGTGGGCTGCGCAGATTAGCTTTACGGATAAGCCCCTCATACTGATGCGCGAGGAGATGGGATTGTATCTGACCGACAGTATCCATCGTGACGTTGACCACAATCATCAGGCTGGTTCCGCCGAGGTAGAACGGCACGGCATAATGGGAAATCAGGAACTCCGGCAACACGCACACCAGCGAAATATAGGCTGCGCCGATCGCGGTAAGGCGCATCAGGATGTGCAACAGGTATTCCGATGTATGCGAGCCAGGGCGGATACCGGGCA
>JAHFPR010000253.1 GCA_023269645.1 Alphaproteobacteria bacterium
GCGCGGCAACGGCACACTGGTGGTGATTTCATCGGTGGCCGGAGACCGGGGACGGCAGCGCAATTATCCCTATGGCAGTGCCAAGGCGGGGATCACTGCATTTGCATCCGGCCTTCGTAACCGCCTGGCCGGAAAGAATGTCCACGTGATGACGGCAAAGCCGGGCTTCATTGACACGCCCCTGACCTACAGTATGCATAGCCGACTGATTGCCAGCCGGGAATCAGTCGCGGAAGCGATCATCAAGGCGTTTGAAAAACGCAGGGACGTGATCTATGTCCCCTTCTTCTGGTGGTATATTATGCTGATCGTCCGTAATATCCCTGAAGCGATTTTCAAGAAGCTGAACCTGTAAAATGCCCCCTTCTTCCTCTACATTCTCTTCTTATGCTTATTCTGGCCTTTACAGCCTGCTGATTATCGTTGTTCTTAATCAGGGAGTGGCGATGCCGACAATCGGGCTGGATCCCAGTTGGGCTCAGGCACTAAACCTTGCCAGCCGCAAACACCTTGTTTGGGGTCAGGATGTTACCCCCCAAGGATGACAGATACATTCGGATGCTGGCGATTGATCTGGAACCCAGTATCGCCGGTACATGGATCAAGCGTTTTTTTAAAATGCCGATTATCACGATGGACGTTACCACGACCGATTGCGGTACGGAGCGGTGGCGATTCATCCCTCCGGCAGCACACGCGGGTTTTATTATTGCGCCATCCCTGACAACTACAGAAGATGCTGTTGCGTTATTCAGCAGCCTTGAACATTCCACTCCCTTACCGCATAATGATACACAAGCTATAAAATTCCATATCAACCCACGATTCGCATGGGTATATCAAAACCATGTGAAAGTACGCTGGTGGGATGTAGAACTTTTACATAATAATACGGATTAATTATGAATATCGAACGTATCTACGCCTACCGCTTTAAGAATGTGAACAGGAATACGAAGATTGCAACATGGAAGATTCTTGCAAAATTCCTCTATCAGAAGATGGGTTCTCCAGCGACGATGCTTGATCCGGCGGCCGGAGAGTGTGAGTTCATCAATCTGGTTCCTGCTGGCGAACGCTGGGCAGTGGATATGTCGGAAAGAACAAAAAAACTGGTCGCACAGGAAGTAAAACTGATAACAGGAGACAGCCTTACCGTCGATCTTCCAAAAAACTATTTTGAAGGGGTATTTCTTTCAAATTTTCTTGAGCATCTGCCAAATCAGGAAGCTGTGGCGACCTTCCTGGAGCGTATGTATGTGGTGATGAAAAAAGGGGGGGTGATTGCTGTGATGGGTCCTAATTTCAAGTACTGCGCTCCCGTTTATTTTGATGCTGCTGACCACCATACCATTCTTACCGAGGTCGGGCTTGCCGAGCATTTATACGGGGCAGGATTCGAGGTGGAAACTATCTATCCGAGGTTTCTCCCGTTTTCCTTCCGTACACGACTTCCCGTGAGAGGTTTTCTGGTGACGCAGTATCTTCGTATGCCGCTCGCATGGCGATTCATGGGCAAACAATTCCTTCTGCTTGCACGCAAGGTGGATGATACTCTATGACACCCAAAAAACGCATTACCGTCATCACACCCTGCTATAATGAGCAGGAGAATATACGTGGCTGTTATGAAGCCGTAAAGCGTCTCTTTGATAATAAACTTAAAGACTATGCGCTGGAGCATCTGTTCTGCGACAATCATTCCAGCGACAGGACGGTGGAAATACTTGAAGAAATTGCGGTAACGGATACGCGCGTCAAGGTCATCGTCAACGCCAATAATTTCGGCGTGTTCCGCTCCATGTTCAATGGGATTCAGAACGCCACTGGCGATGCTGTCATTCCCTTTTTCCCCGCAGATATGCAGGATCCTCCGGAGGTGATGATCGCGTTTGTCCAGCGATGGGAGGAAGGCTACCGGGTTGTCTACGGCCAGCGCGACAAGCGTCAGGAACCCTGGCTGATATTCAAGCTGCGAAAGCTCTATTACCGCCTTATCCGGCACTTTGCCCGCATCGATATTCCCGTGGATGCCGGGGAATATCAATTGCTCGACCGGAAGGTGGTGGAGGCACTGAAGTTGTTCGATGACTATCAGCCTTATCTGCGCGGCATGATTGCCTCCTGCGGATTCAAGTCTATCGGGGTGAAATATACCTGGGGGAAACGCCATGGCGGCGAATCTAAATTCCGGCTGCCGCGCCTGTTCGATATGGCACTGAACGGCATGGTTTCCACCACCGTCTTCCCCATACGGCTCGGTATGATGGGGGGGGGGCTTCTCTCTCTATTCAGTTTGGTAATGGCATTGTTTTATCT
>JAHFPR010000093.1 GCA_023269645.1 Alphaproteobacteria bacterium
GCGGCATGATTCCCGACACCTCGCCACGCGCAGAAAGCCCTTTCAGTGCCAGAAATGCTGGCGGTGTCCTTACAAACAGTGCCGACTGGTTCAACCAACGCTTCACTGCTCCCGGCTGGTACAACATCCACTTCAGTGCCAGCAGTGGCGACCTTTTTCTTGCAACCGCCTGGTCAGGCCCCGGTCGCCCCGGCGGATATAATTCCTGTGGCGAGGATTATTCCAATGAGCGCACCATGGATTACCGTGTGCGCTGGCAGCTGGGGCAGCCGTTATGAGGTTTCAGGTTTTAACGCAACGGGAACGCGGCTTCACGCTGGTGGAGATGAGCATCGTGATGACACTGATGGCGGTGTTCCTCATCGCGGCACTGGATATGGTGAAATCCAAAATGGAGCAGGACAGGGCAGCCATCACCCGCGCGCGGATGGAAACCATCATGCAGGCACTGGAGAATTACGTGCGGCAGTATGGCAGGGTTCCCTGCCCGTCCAATCCGGAAGGCTACCCGAACGACGATACCTGGAATGCGGGCGGGCAGTGGGGCAACGCGCAGATCGGCTTTGAGGCCACCAACATCCCGAATAACGGTGCCGGCTCCGCCTGCAGCCTCGATGCAAACGATCTTCTGGAATATACCGGCGGCACTCCCACAGTTTTTGGAGGCATTCTGCCGTTCCACACGCTCAACCTTCCGGAAACCTATTCCATTGATGCCTGGGGCAACCGCTTCACCTATATGATGGATCAGAACATGGCAGATCCCGCCAAATTCATCAGCCCTGCGGATGCGGTAACCGAAGGCTCCATTGAAATGAGAAACATCGGGGGGCAGGCATTGGAGGCATTTCCCGGCAACGGCACGAAAGCGGCTTTCGTGCTCATCAGCCACGGGCAGAACGGCTATGGCGCATGGCCGGTGATTTTCAGTTGCTGCGGCAATGCCGTGCGGCACGGCACGACCACGGCGCACTCCACTGAAATCACCAATTCCCAGCCGCAAGGCGGCATCGCCTTCCTGGGATGGGGCGGCGGCGTTGTTGACGACATCGTGATGTACCGCGCCAAGTGGCAGCTACCCTGCAAGAAAGGAGTGTGCCAGTGAACAGAAGGAAAAAAGTGAACAGGAAGAGTGGGCGCACGGGATTTACCCTGGTGGAAATGGCGGTGGCGATGACCATCCTCGCCATCGCCGCTGCCGGGGGGCTGGCTGCCATCAACCGCAGCAAGGAATCCGACAACATCCGCATCACCAGGGAGCGCATGGACACCATCCTCAAGATGCTGGACAGGTACTATCTTAAATACGGTCATCTGCCCTGCCCGGCAAACCCTACTGTTGTGCCGACCGACCCCACGTTCGGCAGATGGTACGGGACAGGTGTCGGCGTGTGCGACAACCTCCTCCTGCACAGTGCCAACACCTATATGGGTGCTGTGCCCACCGGCCCGCTGGGGCTGGAACCGGACTATCTGCTGGATGGCTGGAAACGCATGATAGGCTATGCGGTGGATCAGAGCATGACCAACACCGGCGGAACCGCGCATATCGCCATTCAGAATGGCGCGGGTGCTTCGGTGATCCTGAAGCCGGATGCCACGCCCGATCTGGCAGCAGTCGCCATTGTCAGCTATGGCAAGAACGGATGGGGAGCCTACCGCTTCAAGGGTGCGCGCATCCTCACCGATCCGGTTTCAGGCCGCAGTGCCGCGCAGCGCACGATGGAGAATTATAATGCCGCCGTGGACGGGGGCACAACCTTTGTATCGGGCGATATTTTCCGCCAGCTCGATCTTCGGGAAGCGGCAGGCGGCAACCCCGCCGGTACGACCACCGACCAGGTTTTCGACGACATCCTGGCCTGGCGCACCAGGGATCAACTGGTGAACGCTACCCACCATTAGGATAAACATCTCATGCCGAAAATCATCGCCCGCACCATCGCCATCGCCTGTGACCATGCGGGACCGCCGCTTAAAACGAAAATAAAAAAAACGCTGGAAGCGATGGGCGCAACCGTGCTTGATTTCGGCACGGACGGCACGGAATCGGTGGATTACCCGGATTATGCGGAAAAAGTCGTGCAGGCGATCCTCAACGGCAAGGCGCAGATGGGTGTGCTGATCTGCGGCAGCGGCATCGGCATTTCCATCGCCGCGAACCGCCACCGGAAAATCCGCGCCGCGCTCTGCCATTCGGAAGAAACCGCCCGCCTCGCCCGCGCGCACAACAACGCGAACGTGCTCGCACTCGGCGCGCGCATCGTGGACGAACCGACGGCACTGGCCTGCGTGCAGGCCTTCTTCACCACAGAATTCGAGGGCGGAAGGCATCAGGAGCGCGTGGATAAAATGTCGTAGTCCCCTGCATTTTACAGCAGAACCTAATGCGCCCCCATCCAGCCGCAATTGGCGGGCTTTCTTCCCAGCCAGTCGCTTTCGCAGGGCACATCCGCACCCCATCCGTTCTTGCCCCATCCGGGCGCATCCAGCCCCTGCCACATCGGAGGCTCCATACCGCTCTTTTTGGTGACGATGACATCGCCGCGCAGGTCACCCGGCTTGATATTCAGGTCGTGGGTGCTGAACACCCCCGCCGCGCGTTCGGGGTTCAGGGATTCTGCGGCAAGATAGCGGTTGATATATTGCCGGCAATAGTTGAACGCATCCAGCCACGCCTTGGAATAATTCGGGTTGGTGAGCAGGGTGGTATCCTGCTCGAACCTGTACCAGGTTTTGTACCAGTCGTTACCGTAAGCCGAAAGCCCGCTTTTGCAGCCATGTTCCCAGCCTTTTTTCCATTCCGGCGGCGCATCTTCCGGAGTGGCATAGGGCATATCGTAAGGCCGTGGAAAGGTCGCGCCCAGGCTCTTGCAGCCTGTAATGGCAAGGATCAGGATGATGGATAATTGTATCCAGCCCCATCCACTTCTATTCCGGTCATCCATCATCTTTCTAGTGCCTCGCATCACGGTTCCAGTTCCACGCATACCAGCGGCAATAGGCGTAGGCATCCCTCCAGGCGCGGTAATATTCATCATTATTGATGAGGGTCAAATCCTGCTGGAATCTATAGGCAGGCTTGTGATAGTGTGTGCCTCCGTACACACCCAGGCCGGTGTTGCAGCCTTCCTCCCAGCCCTTCCTGAAAAGGGGTGAGCCCTCCGGCGTATCGGCCAGCCCCCACGGGCGCGGCTTCACCATCACCTGGTCGTAATAGCCGGTAAGCACATCGCCGACAGAGCCGGCTTCACACCCCGCAAGCGCACTGCCCGATACCGCCATCGCCATAACCATGAAAAACCGCCGCATCGCATATCCCCTAGAAGAATGGCCGCCGCGCCGCCTGGAAAGCCCAGCGCGAGCAATAATCGAATGCATCTTTCCATCCCTTGTAGTAAATCGCGTTTTGCGCAAGGAGGGGATCCTGCCTGAATTTGTAATACATCTTGTACCACTGGTTCGCGCCTGCGGAAATGCCGGTATGGCAGCCGTCTTTCCAGCCATCCACGTAAAGCGGGGTATATTCTTTTCCGGGCGGCGGGCCTTTCTCCATCCATTTCGACCAGGGGGGTGTCGGGCTGCAGGCGCAGGCCAGCACCAGTAGCGCGATCAACCCGGCGATGTTCATTTTCCGCATGGCATCGTTACAGCTTGTGGGTGTTAACGGCATCAATATATTCCGCGCAGTAAAGGAACGCATCCTTCCATGCCTGATAATACATCTTGTTGGTGCGTAGATTTTCATCCTGGCGAAACGTGAAGGCGCGGATGGATTTGTAGAAATCGGCGGCATATGCCTGCATTCCGCTTTCGCAGCCGTCCGTCCACCCCTGCTCGTATTCGTAAGGCCCTTCCGGCGGGGTGAGGTCGAGCGAATAGGGCTTGCGGGTATCGAATGTGCCGTCCTTTCCCGTGCAGGAGGCGAGGAGAAGGGCGATGATGGATAATCGGATGATGGATGATCGGATCGCTTTCCCGTCGGCTCTTTTCCGTGCACCCATCATCCTTTTTCCTCCCTAGATCGGTGCGGCATCAAGGAAATAGGTGCAGTAATTCGCCCCCGTGCGGTAGCCTTCGTAATATTGCTTGTCCTCAATGCCCCGGTTAACATCCAGGGAAAAGGGGCGAGCCTGTAGCATCCCGCTGCCGATATTGCCGAGCGAGGAATTGCAGCCGTCGCGGAAGCCCAC
Organism: Alphaproteobacteria bacterium; assembly: GCA_023269645.1. Classification (GTDB taxonomy): domain Bacteria; phylum Pseudomonadota; class Alphaproteobacteria; order Rickettsiales; family UBA8987; genus JAHFPR01. The sequence goes on from JAHFPR010000093.1 coordinate 4,194, forward strand.
GCTGGCGGGGTCGTTTCCCTCCGGAAGATGCAACTCCGCGCGCGGCCCCAGCAACGCGCCGCAGCCGCTTAAGAGCAACACTGATCCCAGAATAATCCATCCTCGCCGCATCTGCTTACGCTCCCGTTTCAGGCCGCCAAAGCGTTTATTATACCACAGAAATGTTAAGAAATCACTAAGGGGCAAGGGTTTAAGGATGATGCAGTCTCTTTCTCTTCAATCCTTACACCCTTACATTATCAATCAGCCGCGTATTTTCCAGCCACACAGCGGCGAACAGGCGCGCGGGAGTTCCGGGCTGCCAGCGGGGGCAAAGCTGCAAATCCCCGGCATGGCGAAGCTCCAGGTAATCTACGCGGAAACCTTTGTTTTCCAAGGATTTCCCGGCTTCCTCCAGAATATGCTCCACGGTTCCCGGTTCCGCAGGGATGCGCTGCGCCGCCTGGTGCAGCGTGGCGTGGATTTCCGGAGCAAGCGCACGTTCCTGAGGGGCGAGGTAAGCGTTGCGGGAGGAAAGTGCCAGCCCGTCTGGTGCGCGGATAATCGGCGCGCCGAGGATGGTGGTTTCCGGGTGATGGATCGCCGCCACGGCGCGAATAATGGCAAGCTGCTGGTAATCCTTCTCGCCGAACACCGCCACATCCGGCCTCACGCAATCGAACAGCCGCATCACCACCGTGGCGACTCCGTCGAAATGCCCCGGCCTGTGCGCCCCGCACAGCACCGCAGCAAGCGATTCCGGCGCGCGTATATCCACCGCCGCGCCCTCCGGATAAATATCCGCCACGGAGGGAAACCAGGCGATGTCCGCCCCGGCTTTTTCCAGCATGGCCGCATCCGCCGCCTCATCACGAGGATAGCGGGTGAAATCCTCCCCCGGTGCGAACTGCGTGGGGTTGACGAACACGCTCGCCACCACCGCATCCGCCGCTTCCCGCGCGCTCGCCACCAGCGAAAGATGCCCCGCGTGCAGTGCCCCCATCGTCGGCACGAAGCCGATGCGGTGCTTTCCGCCCTTCAGCGCATCTATCGCTTGTGTTAGTGCCGCGCGATTCCGTATAACTTCCATAGAGGTTCCCATCTGCGATCCGTGTAACTATACTATCACGCATGGCATATCAACACCCACAAAATAGCCAGGATGTCACTTCCGCCTACCAGTCCATGCTGGCGTGTGGCGAGCTGGAGGCCGATGCGGCGCAGGCGGCAGTCGTGGAGAAACTCCAGGGCTTAAGCGCGGCACTCGCGCAGGAAAAAGGCGGGCGCAGGCTGTTCCGGAAAAAGGAGACCCCGCGCGGCCTTTATCTCCACGGCGAAGTGGGGCGTGGAAAATCCCTGCTGATGGATTTGTTCTTCGATGCTGCGCCGGTATCCGCCAAACGCCGCGTACATTTCCACGCCTTCATGCTGGAGGTGCACGCGCGCCTGAAAACCTGGCGCGAGAAGCATCCCGGCAAAAACGACCCGCTCTCCCCCATCGCGGAAGCCATCGCGGAGGAAGCCGCGCTGCTGTGCTTCGATGAGTTTCAGGTAAGCGACATCGCCGACGCGATGATTCTGGGGCGGCTGTTTGAAAAGCTGTTCGCGGCGGGCGTGGTGGTGGTGGCAACCTCCAACCGCCCTCCGGACGCGCTCTATAAAAACGGCCTCCAGCGCGACCGCTTCCTTCCCTTTATCGTACTGCTGAAAAAGCGGATGGAGATCGTGCCGCTCGCGGGGAAAAAGGATTACCGGCTGGCCAGCCTGCGAGCACTCCAGACCGTCTATTTCACCCCGCCGGGGCGCAAGGCCGACAGGTTCCTGCAGGAAAGTTTTGCCCGCCTCACCCACGATGCGAAGCCGGAATCCTGCGCGCTGACACTTCCCGGTCGCAACCTCACCGTGCCGCGTATGCACGGGGACGTGGCCTGGTTCACCTTCAGCGAATTGTGCGCGCAGCCGCTGGGAGCGGCGGATTACATCGAAATCGCGCGCGAATTTCAGACTGTACTGCTGGCGGATATTCCGCAAATGACCAAAGAAAACCGCAATGAGGCCAAACGCTTCGTCACGCTGGTGGATGTGCTGTATGAGCACCGCGCCAAGCTCGTCTGCACCGCCGCCACACCACCCGCGCAACTGTATCCGGAAGGCGACGGCAGCTTCGAGTTCGCCCGCACCGCATCCCGCCTGATGGAGATGCAATCCGAAGAATATCTGGGGCTGGAGAGGTTATAATCCGGCGGGTTCACGACAAGAAAAACGCGCCGGATAATTACGGCAACCTATCCCAGAAGCGCGTAGGCGGGAAGCGTCAGGAATTCCGAGAGCGTATCCGCTAGCACCAGCTTATCGAGCAACCCGGAGGCTTTTTTCAGACAGCCAGCATCATAAATATCCGCAAAATTTTCCCGGATGCGGGCGACTTCCTCCTTGTGCCACGTGTGGTAAATATCGGCGGTGAAGACCGTGCCGTTATCCAGCTTCGCCCCGTGATACACAAACTGCCAGAGCTGTGTGCGCGAGATTTCCGCCGTGGCCGCGTCTTCCATCAGATTGTAAATCGGCACACAACCCACCCCGTTCAGCCATGAAGCGAGATACTGCAGTGCCACGCTGATATTGTTGCGGATGCCCGCCTCGGTAATCGTGCCTTTCGGCACTTCCGAGAGATTCGCGGCAGAAACCTGCACATCCTCGCGCAGTTTCGCAAGCTGGTTCTTGCCCGGCATGAGGCGGTCGAACACTTCCTTCGCAATCGGGATAAGCCCCGGATGCGCAACCCAGGTTCCGTCGTGCCCGTCCCCCGCCTCGCGCTCCTTGTCGGCCTTCACACCCGCCATCGCCTTTTCGTTGGCGGCAGGGTCGGATTTAATGGGAATCAGCGCCGACATCCCCCCCATCGCCATCGCCCCGCGCTTATGGCAGGTTTTGATGAGAAGCTGGGAATAGCTGCGCAGGAACGGCTGCGTCATGGTCACCTGAAAACGATCCGGGCAGACAAAGGCGGCATCGTAGGCGTGGTTCTTGATGTAGCTGAAAATATAATCCCACCGCCCGGCATTCTGCGCCACGATGTGATCCTTCATCGCATGGAGGATTTCCTCCATCTGGAACGCGGCGGGGAAAGTTTCGATGAGCACGGTTGCGCGGATGGTTCCCGCAGGCAGCGCAAATTCCTTTTCGGCATAGGCGAACACCTCATCCCACAATTTCGCTTCGAGGTGGTGCTCCAGCTTGGGGATGTAATAATACACGCCCGTGCCACGCACCACCAATGCCTGCGCGTTGTGGAAGAAATAGAGGCCAAAATCGAGCAGGCTACCGCGCATCGGCTGGCCGTCAATATGCAAATGCTTCTCCGGCAAATGCCAGCCGCGAGGCCGCACGATAAGCATGGCCAGTTCCGGAGAGGGATAGTTCTTGCTCTTAAGTTTATATTCCTTGCCCTCCGGACTTTTATAGCTGAGCGTACCGAGGATAGCTTCTTTCAGGTTCCGCTGGCCGATTATCACCTGCTCCCAGCCCGGCGTAGTGGCATCTTCCAGATCGGCCATGAAGCATTTTGCGCCGGAATTGAGCGCGTTGATAATCATCTTGCGGTCTACGGGGCCGGTGATCTCTACCCGGCGATCCTGCAAATCCGCCGGAATGGGTGCGACTTTCCACGCGCTTTCGCGG
>JAHFPR010000094.1 GCA_023269645.1 Alphaproteobacteria bacterium
TCGCAGCGTATGCCGCCGGTGCAATACATGGCAATTTTCCTGTGCCGCGCAGGGTCGAGATTCCGCTCCGCCCAGGCCGGGAACGCGCTGAAATGCCGCGTATCCGGGTTCACCGCGCCATGAAAGTGCCCCATTTCCACCTCGTAACTATTCCGCGTGTCCACCACCAGCGTTTCCGGGTCATCCAGCAGCCTGTCCCACCCTGCCGCGTCCACGTAGATGCCGCGCTCGGCCAGTTCCAGATGCTCCACCTTCATGCGCACGATTTCCTTTTTCAGCCGCACTTTCATCCGCCCGAACGGCATTTCCGCCGCATGGCTCAGCTTGCGCTCCATTGCCGCGAAACGCGTGTCCTGCTCCAGCCAGCGGAAGAATTCCGCGAGGCTTTCCGCGCTTCCGGCGAGGGTGGAGTTTATCCCCTCGGCAGCCAGGAGTATCGTGCCCCTGATGCCCAGCGCAATGCAGCGTTCCAGCATCACAGGCTTCAGTTCGCGGTAATCCGGCAGGGGCACGAAGCGGTAGAAGGCCGCAATCGTCATCTCTGGCAGGGCATCGGGCAAGGCTTCCGGCATTTTTTTCCTTCTATCGGCAGATTCTGCCGGGTTACAGGCTTTATCCATTACAGAATGATTATTACATAATACATTGTTATATAATCATAAACAGCATTGCACAAGTTCTGGCACGGCCATTGCTTGATACGTACCGAGAGTTTTAATCGGAGACCAGTATCATGTCAATTTCTTCCGGCGGCGTTCTCGGCTTGCGGCTTGATCCCCTCACCGCAGGGCTGATGCAGGCGGATAATCCGCCGGCCAAGGCTGCTGCCGTACCCGGTTTTTCTGAGGTGCTCTCCCGCGCGAAAGCACCGCCGCAAGCCGCGCCGCCTTCTCCACCTCCACTGTCCTTGCACACCCCCACCAGGCCGCAAGCGAAAGCCGCCCCCGCTGCAGAGCCGGAAGATACCGACGGGGAAACCGATGCCGCCCCCGCATCTCCGCAGGGGGGCAGCTTCTGGAGCAGCGATGGCCCCACCTTCTCCGATGTGCTGGATATACTGAATCCGTTGCAGCATATCCCTGTTGTTTCAAGCATTTACCGGGCGATTACGGGCGATACGGAATCGCAAGGCTCAAGCGTTGTGGGCGGCGCGCTGTTCGGCGGCATCGCGGGGCTGCTGGCCTCGTTCCTCGATTCGGCGGTGAAGGATGCCACAGGGCAGGATATAGGCCAGCACGCGCTGGCGATGTTCGATAGTCCGGCCAACGCAGCGGTTGCTTCCCGCGCGGTGGAAGCCGGGGAGGATGAAGCCCCGCCCGCCGCTGTCGCGCAGGCCGTCCACCATTATACCCTCGCGCAGCTCCGGAGTGCGGAACCCGGCGCGCCCACCCCGACAGATGTGGTGGCTTAATTTTCCTCCGCCGGAAACACCAGCAACCCGGCGAGCTTCACCCCGAACACGGCGGCAAGAATCGCCAGCATATCCAAATCCAGTTGCCGCCTGCCCATTTCGTAATAATCGAGGGTGAGCGGATAGATGCGGGCTTTTTTCGCACATTCGTGCAGGGTCATCTGCCGTGCCATGCGCATCCGCTGGATGTTCGCACCGAGCGCGCGGCGGAGTGCCCGCAATTCCTTTATTTCCGGTCGGGATGTTGATCGCTGGGGATGCATCGTTTTCTCCTTTGTTTGTGAAACAAAACGGCTACCAGCAAGGCTGGTAGCCGGGAGCGAAATGACTGTACTAATTCAGCCGCCATGCCCTTTAGCTTGCGCCTGGACATAGGCATGGCCTCCCGGCCAGAGGGCGGGAAGCAAAAAACACCCGATGAATGGCGGGTGCAGCCAATTAGTACAGAGAGATTTCGTCTCCCGGAGGCGTTATGCCCCTATATACAGAATACTCCACGCCGCGCTGCAAGTAAAGTGCCCTCCTCCCCCGCAAGCGGTGGTATTATCCTCTAACGATAGATAATCCCTACACTTGTCATTCCAGCGGAAGCTGGAATGACAGCATATCTATCTTTAGGGGACAATGCCCAGGCGGTGGAGGAGAAAAAGATGCCCCTCCGTCCCCGCTTGCGGGGGAGGAGAAAACAAATGCCTTTCATTAACCATTTATTAATCAAACCGTGATATAATCAGGATTTGCATCAGCACATTGCCAGCGAATCTTGCATCATGAAATGGCCGGGAACACTCAAAAAGATTCAGGAGAAACTTACTCCTGCGAATGTCATCAAGCATCTTGACTGGCGCGCGCAGGATATTGCAGGCGACCTTTCCGACCCTCGCAACACGCGGGGAGAAAAGGTTATGGCTGCATTTCAGGCCATCCGAAGCATACCAGGCTATTTTCATCTGCGCGCAAAATTTCTGGCACCGGACGCAACGGAAGAAACCGTAACCCACCCTGAAAACTGGCACTTCAATACCAATAAACGGGGGGCAGCGATAGCACCGGAAGCCTTAACCGAAAAACATCCCGTGATATGTTTTTCGGGAGATGGGGGGATACGCGATTCATACCATCTCCGGGAAACCATCAAGCAAACCGCGAAGCTGCTGCCGGAGGGCGCGCTTTCTCCCCAGGAACTCGCCGCGCGGATCATCGCATATGGTTACAATGGCACGGAAGATGGCGCGGATCAAACACGCCGGGATGCCGATGTTGCCGCGCTGAATGCTAACCCGCACTATTGCAGCAGGGAAGCAAAGGTTTTTACGGAAAAATTCTTGCTACCGAAAGTGTTTCAGGAAGTAAAACAGCATTCGGATGGTTCCCTCCTCCGGAATGCAAGCGGCGACGTTCTGGTTGCGGGAAAGCTGCCTCCCGATGCACTGGCAAGCAATTTACGCATGACCCTGGTGGGCGATAGTTACGGCGGCAGTTTTATACGCCAGGTAACGAATGCCCTCGGCAAATATATGCTGGAGAACGGCTATGCCCCGCAGGAAGCGCATCATGGAATCCGCAATATTTATGTCCACAGCACGTGCGGTGCTTCTCCTTTCAGGCGCGACAAGCCCTGCCCCACCGCCATAGATATTATTGATAGAAAAGATGTCGCCACCCTGTCTGAAATGGATACGGCGGGTTATTTCCCGGATAAAAGCCAGAGCCGCGCGAAACGTGTTGATCCGGATAATCCGATGGTGCTGAAAATCGCTGATAACCAGCGGCTCTACTGGATTGATGCCACAGAACATCAGGGAGCATCACAGGGAAACTATCGGTTCCACCGTGTGTATGCCGGGCAGAACCTTCCGCAAGACGTGCTGAACGCCCTGCACTGCGCCGCGCTCTCAACAGCACCGCTTCCGGATCTGGAGGATATGATTGCGTTTGATGTCACAAAACACCTTCTGGAAAAATCTGGAATTGCACCGGAAACAGCCAGTCCTCCTTCCGGAAAATCATATGGATTGGATGAGCACGGGCAGGCCATCACTCTGGAAGATGCCCGGCAACGCATAGAGAGCAGCGCGGATACGCAGGAAGCGATTGCAGCGTTGCGGCAAGCCGTGATGCAGGACGAGGGTATGAATGAAGCATATAAAGCGGCAAAGAAGAAAATACGTGTGGAGCTTATCGCTTGTTATGGCACGGATGACAAAGGTGGAAACAGGTTAAACAAAAGCAATTCCATCGCCCTTGCAGACGATATTGTGTATCCGCTTTCCCAGCGGTTTTCTGCGGAAAAATCCGCCTCCAGCCGCGTTGATCCTGCGGACGTGGTAAGCGTTATGGCCGCCGCCCTCGCCCAGGAACAGATGCCCGGATAACACACGACCAAATTCCGCTCTTTATTTCCGCGCGTTTTTGCGTAATATGCGCACATGGATAAAATTCTCATTCTGGATTTCGGGTCGCAGTTCACGCAGCTCATCGGGCGGAGGGTGCGCGAAAGCGGGGTGTATTCCGAAATCCGCCCCTATAAAATCGCGGAGAAAAACGTCGAGGAAATCCGAGCCTTTGCGCCGAAGGGGATTATTTTGAGCGGAGGCCCCTCCTCCGTTTCCGATAAATTCCCGCCCACCGTTTGCAAGGAAATCTTCGATCTCGGCCTGCCGATCCTCGGCATCTGTTATGGCCAGCAGCTTATGTGTGCGCTACTCGGCGGCGAGGTGCAGCCCGGCGAGAGGCGTGAATTCGGGCGGGCATTCGTGACGGTAAAAAAAGATGCGGTTATCCTGCACGGCACATGGAAAAAAGACGAGGCGCATCAGGTGTGGATGAGCCACGGCGATAAAGTCACCCGCATCCCGGCGGGGTTCAAGGTGGCCGCCGATACCACAGATTGCCCGTTCGCCGTCATCGCCGATGAAAAGCGTAACTTCTACGGTGTACAGTTCCATCCGGAAGTGGTGCATACACCGGACGGCGCGGCGATTCTACGGAACTTCACCCACGCCATCTGCGGCTGCACGGGCGACTGGAATATGCATAATTTCCTCGATATGGCGTTGGAAAAAATCACGCAACAGGTCGGCGGCGGGCGGGTGATCGCGGGGGTGAGCGGCGGGGTGGATTCCACGGTGGTGGCCACCCTCATCCACAAAGCCATCGGCGACAGGCTCACCTGCATTTTCATTGATCACGGCCTGCTACGGAAAGAAGAAGCCTTGCAGGTCAAGGCCTTATTCGATGATTTTCATATTCCACTTAAACAGGTGGATGCCAGCAACCTGTTCCTCTCCAAGCTCGCGGGCATTTCCGATCCGGAGCAGAAGCGCAAAATCATTGGCGCGACTTTCATTGATGTATTCGACGACGAAGCGCGACAGGTGGGCGGCGCGGATTTTCTGGCGCAGGGTACGCTTTACCCGGATGTCATCGAGTCCGTTTCCGTGCACGGGGATGCCGCCGTCACCATCAAATCGCACCACAATGTCGGCGGCCTGCCCGCGCGGATGAAGATGAAGCTGGTGGAGCCGGTGCGCGAGCTATTCAAGGATGAAGTGCGCGCGCTGGGGCTGGAATTGGGACTCAAAGCGGACATGGTGAAACGTCACCCCTTTCCCGGCCCTGGCCTCGCCATCCGCATTCCCGGCGAGATCACCGAGGAAAAAATCCGCATTCTGCAGGAGGCCGACGCGATCTATATTGATGAAATCCGCAAGGCCGGATTGTATGACGACATCTGGCAGGCGTTTGCGGTGCTGCTGCCGGTGCGGAGCGTCGGCGTGATGGGCGACGGGCGCACCTACGATTACGTGTGCGCGCTGCGGGCGGTCACCTCCTCGGACGGCATGACGGCGGATTACTACCCGTTTTCCCACGAATTCCTGGGGCGCGTCTGCAGCCGCATCATCAATTCCGTGCGCGGCATCAACCGCGTGGTGTACGACATCACCAGCAAACCGCCCGGAACCATTGAGTGGGAATGAGGCGGCCTCTCTTTCCCCGTCATTCCAGCGAAAGCTGGAATCCATCTATCCACCAATCCGCCTGTTGCTGCATGGATTCCCGCCTGCGCGGGAATGACGGAACAGATATTGACATAAATCCAGATTTATGGTATCATCAACTGTTTTTTATTTCTTAGCTTCAGTTTTAGCAGAAATTTCAGAGGTTTCGCACCTCTTTAAGGAGAGTATCTCATGGGAAGATTAATAGAAGTGCCGGCAACAGACATACCATACGGATTGTTATTATTGTGCTTAATAGTGGGTGCTATATTCGCAATACCAACGTCTTGCCTAGACCACCTAACACACCACGAACCCGCGCAAACCGTCGCCATCACTGTCACCAAAAAGCAGCCGATGATGATGCAAGATGGTGTTACGGGTCAGAGTTTTTCGTATCTGTATGTGGAAGGTAAAGACGGCAACAATCACGTCCGCGCCTTTGCCACACACGATAAAGCGGTATACGATTCGATGGCAGCAGGACACAGGTACACGGTTCACATAACCAATGTGCCCATGTTTCCCGCCCCCATCACTTCGGCGACCCCTTACTAGCATCCGCATACCAAACCAGGCATGATTTTTCTTCCCAAAGAAAAAATCCTCTGCCTGGTTTGCCTTTTTTACCCCACCCCTTCCCGCTGAATTTTCTCCTCCGTTCCGGATGCCCAAGGCACTAGAAATCTATTTATTCTTCATAACGATGATGTTATACTGCCCCTTATTGGTGCGGTGCAAACAAAGTGCAACCTGCGCTGCCTGACGCGAAGGGGGAAGCGCGCAGGATAGACGGGTATTTGCCGGAGCGCACCAGGGGATGAAAAGGGGACGGGGACATATGCCTGAAAAGGCCGACGATAAGTATAAAGACCCGGTAAAGGCCATGCTGGAAGAACGGCAGAACAGCAGCCCGAAAGCCGCCAATGCCGCAGGTTTTCACGCTGCAGCTTCCCCGGAATCCGAGGAAAAATCCGACATCTCTCTTGCCGATCTCAGCAGGCGTATTTCCGGGGATGATCCCGGCACACCCGCCACGCCTTTCATTCCCCTCAATCCGGAACAATCCGCAGCCAATGATCCGCAGAACGCTGGGCAACCACCGATTGTCGGCACAGGTTCCGAACTTGTGCCTGTTACACCGGAAAAAAGCGAACTCCTCGCCAAAGGGGGGGCGGATTCCGTCCAGAAAGGTTCCGAAAGCGGTGTTGCCAAAGGCGCGCAGCAGACAGGAGAGGTGCGCGTTCCCATCGGCGAAAAGCTCGTCGCGCGCGGCTTGATCTCCCGTGATCAGCTTGAAATATCTCTTAAAGTACAGCGTGATAGCAGCAAAGCCATGATGATCGGCGCGATCCTGGTGGAGATGGGCTTCATCACCGAAAGCGCGCTGGGCGAAGTGCTCACGGAATCCTCCGGCGTACAGCAGTTCGACCCCAAAAACACCATCATTGACCCGAATCTCGTCAAGCAGGTTCCCAAGGAAGTCGCCAACCGCTTCAAGGCCGTGCCGATATTGCTGGAGGGCGATTCCGTGTATGTCGCCATGACGGATATTTACAACGTGCTCGCCATTGACCGTGTGCAGCGTTATTTCCCCAAGCGGTTCAAGATGGTTCCAGTGCACTGCAGTGCCACAGAACTCTCAGAACTCATTGATAATTATTACGATTATGAGCTTTCCATTGATGGCATTCTCCGCGAGATGGAGGCCATTCAGGCGGAGGAACTGAACAAGCCGCAGAGCACCGAGGACGGCTACACCAACCCCACTGTGCGCCTGATTGACGCGCTGCTGGTGGACGGCATCAAGCAGGGTGCTTCGGATTTGCATTTTGAGCCGGAAGGCGCGTTCGTGCGCCTGCGCTACCGCGTGGATGGTGAACTCCGCCTCATCCGCAGCTTCCACCGGGATTACTGGATGGCAATCGTGGTGCGCGTCAAGATTATCGCGGGCATGAACATCACCGAAACCCGCATCCCGCAGGATGGTCGCATCACGCTGACGGTGATGGGGCGCAAGGTGGATTTCCGTGTCGCCACCCACCCGACCATCTACGGCGAAAACATCGTGCTGCGTATTCTGGATAAGGAAAAGGCACTGGTTCCGCTGGAGGCACTGGGCTTCAGCCCGCCGAACGTGGATGCGTTGATGAAGGGCTTGAAACGCCCGGAAGGAATTATCGTCGTCACCGGCCCTACAGGCAGTGGAAAAACCACCACGCTTTACTCCATCCTCAGCTTCATCAACACGCCGAACCTCAACATCATGACCCTGGAAGACCCGGTAGAATACCAGCTTCCCATGATCCGCCAATCCAACATCCGCGAGGGAGTGGGGCTGGATTTCGCCAGCGGCATCAAATC
>JAHFPR010000095.1 GCA_023269645.1 Alphaproteobacteria bacterium
CTCGAAGAGCCGCTTGAAGATGAGCTGGAGGAGCCGCCCGAAGAGGACGAGCTGCCCGAAGACGAGCTTCCACCGGAGGAGGAGCTTCCGTGTCCACCGCTGGAGGAAGATGATCCGTTCTCGCATCCACCCGAAGACGAGCTTCCACCGGAGGAGGAGCCATGCCCGCCGCTGGAGGAGGAACTGCCGCCCGAAGAGGATGAAGATCCATGCCCGCTGCTGGAGGAGCTTCCGTTATTGTCGCACTTATCGTCTTTCTTATCTTTTTTGTTCTTCTTGTCGTCGCACTTGTTATCTTTCTTGCCGCGCTTGCCGATTTCGCACGTATTTTTGCCTTTCAGCGATTCCAGTTCGCCCTTGGTGATGACGACCGGCAGCACGGATGCGATAAGAATATCGCCTGCGCCACCTGTTTTTCCGAAGCTGTTGACATCAAGCATCCCGCCGAGATTCACCACGTGGCTAACAATATCCGAAGCGATGTGCGCATCAATCTTGATCACGCCAGAATGCGCTTCCAGTGTGCCGGTATTCTTGATGCCGATTTTGGTGAGGTCTTCGTCGTTCACGCCGAATTTCACCAGGTTATCGCCGCGCAGGTCAACATCCACCGTGTAGTTATTGGCGGAAACGAGGTTGATCTGGCCGTGCGGCGCGCTCTGGTTGAAGCCCGCGTAAATACCGCCGTTATTTTCCACGTAGGGAGCCGCGAGAATGGCGAAGCCGCTTTTGGAAACCTTGATGGTTCCGTTGTTGATGACGCTGCCCTCGCCGCTGCCGCTGAAGGTGAATTTGGTAGCGGTGTTTTTGGTAACGCTGCCTGCCGTGGTGGCAAGCAGGGAGCCAACATTCACCTGCGACGTGCTGTAGAAAGTCACGCCCGCGCTGTTGAGGATGAAGATCGTGCCATCGGCGTTGAGCGCGCCGCGAAGCTGGCTTGCGCCGCCGGTGACACGGTTAATCGCCGTATCGGTGGGAAGCTGGTGGAAGGTGATGGATTCGCCAGGAGCCGTGGAGAACGTGCCCCACTGGATGTCTGCGAGGGGTGTGTGCTGATTGATGACCGTGTGCGCGCCGGGAGTGATGGTGGCAACGGCATTGCCGCCTGTAACCACACCGCCCGTGGGTGCTGCGGAGGCATAATATGGCGCGGTAAGCGTAAAAAATGCCAGTGCCAAGGCAGCGAAGCCCATGAGAACCTGCTTCTTGCGCTTGAAGATTCTCCAGCTATGCTTTTTCTGCGCGTTCATCATGGTATACCTCTCCTCTCGTTTTCTGTGTTTTCCTGCACCCTGGCAGTTATCCGTCAGCATCTCTCGCAATATATGCACACTTCTAAATTTCTAAAGAAGCATCGGTAATGTTCGTATTTTATAGCACAGGCAGAGGGGAATGTCAACAATTTTATTAAACTTTATTAAGAGATATTGAAGTAAATAGCGAATAACTTGTAATTATTAAGAATTTTATAAGGTATCTGTTGGAGTTTATGTGGGATTTTTTCCTTACCAGCAACTTCTGAAACTGCAATCCAGGTGATTCTTAAGGTAAATTAACCAGGGCTTCCTTGTGATAACTCTAGAAGCATGGCGCGGAACTCCTCATCAATCGGAACCAGACTTTCCGGATTCACACCGATGCGGAAAGCGAGGGGAAACATGAATTCCGCCACCTGGCTTTTACCAAAGAATCGCGCGGGTGGAGGCGGAACCGGGGTTGCGTCTTTCAGCAGGGCGATCACGGCATCGTGCAGGATGGGATGGCTGGCATCCCGGAGGAAGCGATAATAAAGAATGTTGCCTTTCCGATCCACCTGGATGCTGATAATGGCATCACCCTCCAGCCCGTAAAGTTTTGCGGAATCCGGATAGACCTGATGCGTTACGATGTGCTTCGTAAGCGTGGCAAGATAATCATCCTCCCCGGCGGCAGAGGCTGGCCGGGCGGAATATAAAAAGAGCAATGCCGCAATAACAAGGAAGGCAGGGATTTTTCTAAAGGAAAATGGCATAACGTCGAAATTTTCCGATATGCGGATACAGAGTTAGTGGGGCGAGTGACCGGAATTGAACCGGCGACATCCAGATCCACAATCTGGCGCTCTAACCAACTGAGCTACACCCGCCACCGATTAAAGAGCGCGCAGGCTAATGGGAAAGCGCGCGTTTTGCAATGATTTTCTGGTGGGGTATCATTTTGTCACCCCGCACTTGTTGCGGAGTAACAGGTAAAAGCAAAGTGCTGCAGTGCAGGTTTTTTGAAAAGGTTGATGGTTGGTGGGTAATGGTTTATCCTGTGTCAGGAGATTCTGCGCCATCAACCATCATATACAGGATACCTCCGCCATGCCCGAAATCATCATCTACAGCACCCGCATCTGCCCCTATTGTGAGCGGGCGAAGCAATTGCTGGAGAAAAAGGGGCGGGAATACACGGTTATTGACGTTTCAGAGAGCGAGAGCCTGCGCGCCGAGATGATCGAAAAAGCGGGCGGAAAACGCACCGTGCCGCAGATTTTCATCAACGGGAAGCACATCGGCGGTTTCGACGATATGAACGCGCTGGATAAAAAAGGCGAGCTGGATACACTGCTGGGGTAGCCGAAGCGGAAGCGTATTACAAGATGGTCGGATTCGGCGCGTTGCCGTAAATCTGCTTCGGATCGAAGGCTTTTTTATCCTCGCGGAATTCGAGATGCACCGGCTCCCCCTTCGGCATATTTCCCGTCGGCACGGCGCGATAGAAGCAACTCCGGTAGCCCACGTGGCAGCTTGCGTCGCCGGGGATTTCCACTGCCAGCCACACGGCATCCTGATCGTCGTCAATCCGCATTTCTACCACTTTCTGCACCAGGCCGGAGGTTGCGCCCTTGTGCCACAGCACCTGGCGGGATCGGCTGAAATAATGCGCCTCGCCGGTAGCGATGGTTTTTTCCAGTGCCTCTTTATTCATGTAGCCGAGCATCAACACCTCGCCGGTTTTCGCGGCGGTGGTGACGCAGGGAATCAGCCCGTGCTCGTCGAATTTCGGCGCGAGGGTGCTGCCTTCCTCCACCTGCTCAATCGTGATGCGTTTATCGAACATGGGTTATTTTTTTCTAGGAATGGTAGGAAGAGGGACTTGTGAAATGTCCAAGTTCATAATTTGCTGAGTTATAAGCCAATGTACATTCTTTCGTAAGGATATTTTTCTTACACGGTGACCACCAGCAAAAGAGTAGTTAGGGTCTTTTACATCGTGCCGTTCGCCTACGAAAATATGCTGTGTATCGGCAAGATGACTGAGTTGCGCCCAGACCTCACCGTTGACTTCCTTGGTAGGAAATTCAAATTTGACTTTTTTGCTCATTGGATTGGGTAAACACCCTTGTCACGCATGGTTTTAACAGCATCATTAACCCGTCCTAGGGGTAACGAAAGAGCCTGCGCAATATCCAAGCTGGTGATTCTTTGTTTTCCAAGAGCGCGAAGGGCTTGGATATGACCGTAAATAGCCGTTTCAATAGATGCGGCGCGCGTCACTGGCCTAGTAGCACTCACGCAGCCATCAGGAAGAAAGAAACGGGAATGTGTTGAACTGTCGCTTGATACCGACTCACTCAATACCATGACATGGCTACTGGAGGCTTGAGATTTTTGTGTAATTTTCTTCATATTTATCCATTTGGGTTTGAAGGGCTTTGATAAGTCCAGGCATCACATTAACAGGCAGGATAATCTGGACAGATGGTTCCAGAAGGAGCTTGCCCGTCTTTACGGCTTGTTCTGTTTGTTCTGTGCTGAGCATGGCAGTTGCTTTTGCTGCAATAAGAGTAAAATCGAACGCAGAATAAGCAACTTCAATATGATTCACATAATACTCCGGGGTATTCATTAAAGAGTCCGCATTAATTTTCACCGCAACTTCCAATGTTTCTTGAGCCGATCCTTTATTGTGTATTTTTGGTGCAGGTTTTTTTATCTTTGCCATTGTATCCTCTATCCTCTTTTGCTCTTAATTATACCATAAATAATTTTCTTGGTAAGTCACTTTATTCCATCCCGATCATCGCCATGAATTCGGCGCGGGTGCGGGGGTCTTTGCGGAACGTGCCGAGCATCCGGCTGGTGACGGTGCTCGTGCCCGGCTTGTGTACGCCGCGCGTGGTCATGCACTGGTGATCCGCCTCGATCACCACCGCTACGCCCTTGGGCTGCAGCACACGCTCGATTGCATCCGCGATCTGCACGGTCATGATTTCCTGCGTCTGCAGCCGCTTGGCGAACACATCCACCAGCCGTGCGATTTTGCTGATGCCCACCACGCGATCTGTGGGGATATAGGCCACGTGCGCGCGGCCAATGATGGGCGCGATGTGGTGCTCGCAGTGCGATTCAAACTGCATATTTCTCAGCAGCACGATTTCATCGTAACCCTGCACCTCCTCAAAGGTGCGGCTGAGGATTTCGTCCGGATCCTCGGCGTAGCCCGCGAAATATTCGTTGTAGGCTTCCACCACGCGCCGGGGAGTATCTTTCAGCCCCTCCCGATCCGGATTATCGCCCGCCCAGGCGAGCAGTGTGCGCACGGCCTTTTCCGCCTCCTGCTGCGAAGGGCGGAGGGAGGGGAGGGCTTTCAGTTTCTTCGCGCTGGTTTTCTGCGTGGTCATGGGGTTTTCCTGGTTTTCTGCGGCGAATTTATAGCACGGAATCATGATTTTGCAAGGGTTCTCGCGGCAACTTCGTCATCGCCCGAATCGCGTAGCGATTATAGGGCGATCCATGACGCAACAAGTACGTGGCAAGATGGATGACCCTAGAATCGCTTTGCGATTCAGGGCATGACGGTTTTTGCTAACTCTCCTGCCATTCCGCTGCCTGTTTTTTGATGTGCGGCTTGCGTTGGGTTACGGTTTTTGGCGCAGGCGCGGCTGAGGGCAGGGGCTTCTTCGCGCCGGAAACCACAGGCCGCTCGCCGATCAGCGGGTGCACCACCTTGCCTTGATAGGTGAGCAGGGTGCTTTTGGTGATTTCGTCCTCCAGATTAATGACGAGCGCAGGTGCGCCGGATTCATTGATTTTCACCAGATGCTTCACGAAATTGAACAGGTTGGTGGCGAACAGGCGGCTGGCATCCTGCGCCACGAGGCTCGGCAGATTTTCGTGCCCGATAATGATGATGCCCGCCGTGATGGAGGTTTTTCCGCGCTCGGTGCAGGCACAGTTTCCGCCCGCCGATGCGGCCATATCCACGATCACCGAGCCGGGCTTCATTGAGTGCACCATCGCGCGGGTGATGAGGGTGGGTGCTGGCTTTCCGGGAATCAGCGCGGTGGTGATGACAATATCCTGATCTTTGATAACCTCCGCAAGCAGTGCCTCCTGCCGTTTTTTATAGTCCTCGTCCATCTCCTTCGCATAACCGCCCGCCGTTTCCGCATCCGCTTTAAGCGCGGGAACCTCGATGAACGTCGCGCCCAGGCTTTCCACCTGCTCCTTTGCCACCGGACGAACATCGAACGCAGAAACCACCGCGCCCAGCCGCTTCGCCGTGGCGATGGCCTGCAAGCCAGCAACGCCCGCGCCGAGAATCAATGCCTTCGCGGGTTTTACTGTGCCCGCCGCCGTCATCATGAGCGGCACGATTTTCTGCGTGGTGGCCACTGCCTCAATCACCGCGCGATAGCCCGCCAGGTTGCTCTGCGAGGAAAGCACGTCCATGCTCTGTGCGCGCGAGATGCGCGGGATCATTTCCAGGCTGAAGGCCATCACCTGCCGCGTGGCAAGGTCGTGGATTTCCCCGGTATAGGCAAACGGCGAAAGCAGGCTGATGAGTGCCGCGCCCTTCGGTAGATGGTCAATGAGGAGGGAGTCATCCGCCAACCGCTCAAACGGCGGCTGGATTTTTACAATCACCGCGCTGTTCGTAAGGAGTGTGGGAAGTGTGGATTCAATGGACGCACCGGCGGAGGCATACTCCTCATCCGTAAAACCCGCTGCCGCGCCCGCGCCGCTTTCCACGCAGATGCTCGCGCCAAGCGCGGTGAATTTCCTTGCCGTTTCCGGTGTAACGGCAACGCGCCGCTCCCCGACGCTCCGTTCTTTCATTACGGTGATTTTCATAGCGGATACCCTTATTCCTTACACCTTATGTGTAGAGAATTTCCGCATGGATTGCCAGGGGTTTTTGATGGCAGTGTCATCCTTGAGCGTAGCGAAGGAGGACACTCACCCTTCCGCGCGGGCGCGGTGCTTCTGCCCGAAGCGAAGGGTATCAACGCCAAACACTTCTTCCATCAGCGCGTGAATGCCTGCCATGTTGCTGTTGCTCTCCAGCCCGGTAAGGGTCAGGCTGTGATCTTTCCGTTCGAGGATGATGCTATCTTCCGTCATGTTAAATCACCTCCCGGAATGCTTCCGCGAGATGTTCAAGGTAGGTGTTCCGAGCTTCGGAAGAAGGCAGTCTCTCATCCACTACCGTGAGCTTTACCGCGTCGCAATGCGGGAGTTTTGTAACGTGCAGACTGGTTTGCAGCAGAAGGTGGCGGGCGTAATCCTCCCGCACGAAATATTCCAGACGATCCTGTAATAATTCCGCACGCGCCGGATTCTGCCGTGCTTTGACCAGTGCATCCGCAGTGGCATAAAGCACTTCCGCCGCAGGATAACGTGTAGGCTTCGATAAACGTGGCATTTGCATTCCCTCCCGAAGAAACCCTTGATAACAACTTCCAAAACACAACTTACAGTTATGGTTTTTTCAAGTCAACACCATGCAGGTTGTATAACTATGAGTTGATTGATTTTTCCAAAAATCGGAAGAAAGTTTAGGGATATAAAGTGGATTTATTTAAGGTAGTACAAACATAATATACTGTAATATATAGTATATATCACGAAACATTTTTGATGTTGCGCCAATACAACAGGTAGTAAAAAACCATCTCATGGTTGTGTAACTTAAGAAATTTCTCAGCGCGGAGGGGGAGATCGCTCGGTGAGAATTTTCACTTCGTAGCGTGACCATTCCCGTGTTGCAGGTGAGCAAGGGCAGTTGTTCTGCCTGCGCCTGCGCCACCAGCAGGCGGGCGAAGGGATCGCGGTGGTGCAGCGAAAGCGCGCGGCATTACTCGATATACGAAACTTTAATAGGAAGTATCTCGAACCCGTAATCAGGCAATACCCGGTAGAAATTTTCCGTCATTCCAGCGCAAGCTGGAATCCAGCCAAAGCCGCGTCTGCGGCGGAAAGGTTTTTAGCGGCGTAGACACGCCGCACTGGATACCAGCGTTCGCTGGTATGACGAAAATCCTTACTCCCCCGTCACAATCCGATCCACCAGCTGCTTCACGGTGGGGATGAAGCCGCCCTTGTAGAACGGGTCTTCGGCGAAGCGGTAGCCGTTATGGCCGGAGAACATGAGCTGGTGTTCCACCGGGTCGCCGCGTTCGGGGTTGTAATGGATAATGTCCTGCAGCGATTTCTGGATGCAGAAGCTGCGCGGATCGGTGCGCTTGCCGGTGGTGTATTCGTCGTGATCCTTCCAGTTGCTGAAGCGGCAGTGGCTCAGGCAGCCCATGCAATCCACCTGATCCTTCAGGATTTCCCGCGCCTTGGGCTTGGTGACGAAAATCAGCGTGGAATCCGGGGTTTTCAGGGGTTCATCATAGCCTTCAAGTATCCAGTGCTGCGCGCGAGAGAAATCATCCGGAGAAATATAAACAAACCGTGCCCGCG
>JAHFPR010000254.1 GCA_023269645.1 Alphaproteobacteria bacterium
GGCGGGTGGTACAACATGGATCCGCTGTGGACGGACACCAACATCGACTTCGTGGGCATAGATGCCTATTTCCCCATCACCCCCGACCTGCCGCAATCCGAGATCACCGAGGCGAAAATCCGCGAGTATTGGGAGAAAGGCGAGGGGTGGGACTATTTCTACACCGACCCGGAGGCGCGCACTGGCCTCACCAGCTACGGCGGCGATCCGACCTATGCCTGGAAGAACGTGGAAAACTGGTGGAACAGTTCCCACACCAACCCCGGCGGCGGCGGTGCCACCGGCTGGACGGCGAAGCTGAAACCCCTGTGGTTCACCGAGTTCGGCTTCCCCTCGGTGGATGCCTGCGCCAACCAGCCCAACGTGTTCTATGATCCGCGCTCCATCGAGAGCTTCTTCCCGCGCGGCTCACGCGGCCGCATCGACTTCCAGGCGCAGCGCGATGCACTCAATGCCACGGAAGATTTCCTCACAGCCAGAAACGCGCAGACCGGCAAGGCCAACCTGGTGCCCCGCCGCTTCGTATGGACGTGGGATGCGCGGCCTTATCCGTTCTATCCCGACCTCTCCAACGTGTGGGCTGATACCAACCTGTGGGCGACCGGGCACTGGATCAACGGCAAGCTGGGCGGCTCGGTGCTGGGTGCCATCATCGCGGAGCTGCTGGAACAGGCGGGCTTGTCGCCCACGGATTACGATGTGTCCGCCCTGACGCAGACGGTGGAGGGGTTCATCATCGACAACCAGCCTACCGCGCGGGAATCGCTGGAGCTGCTGCAACTCGCCTTCTTCTTCGACATGACGGAGAGCAGCGGATTGCTGAAATTTGTGCGACGCGGGCAGGCTTCTCTCCTCACCATAGCGGAGGACAAGATGCTGCCATCCTCCACCGGCCCCGTGCGCGTTACGGCGGAGATCACCCGCGCGCAGGAGCTTGATCTGCCCAACCTGGTGACGGTGAGCTATTTAAGCCGTACCTCCGATTATCAGCCAGCTACGCAGTTTTCCCAGCGCCAAACGGTGCTGGCGCAGGATCAGATCAATCTTTCCTTCCCCATCGTGATGGGCGACCAGTACGCCAAGCAGGTGGCCGACATCTCGCTTTACACCGCGTGGGTGGCGCGGATGAGCTTCGCCTTCCGCCTTCCGCCGCAATACGCGGCGCTGGAGCCTGCGGACGTGATCACCATCACGGTGAACGGGGTGGATTACACGCAGCGCATCACCACCGCCACGATGGAGCCGAACGCGACGCAGGCCATCGGCGGCGTGGCGGAGAACGTCGCCACCTATGATTTCTACACGCCTCCAGGCGAGAGCACCAAGGGCGGCGGGCAGGGTTTTCTTATTCCTGAAAGCGCCCTCGACCTGCTCGACCTCCCGCCGCTCCCCGCCGATACTGGCTCGGATGGCGTAATGCGCGCCGCGATCTCCGCGCTGGGCGATGGCTGGGAAGGCGCGGTGATTTACCGCTCCCTCGATGGCGGGGAATCCGGCGGCAACAGTTTCTCGCAGCTTGCCAGCACCACGGCCAAGGCCATCAAGGGCGTGGCGATCAACGAGCTTGAGGACTGGACGGGCGGCAACGTCACCGACACGGCGAACACGCTGGAGGTCGCGCTGCTCAACGGAACGCTGGCCAGCATCACCGACCTGGCACTGCTCAACGGCGCGAACGCCGCGCTGGTGGGCGATGAGATCATCCAGTTCAAAACGGCCACGCTGCTTTCCACGCGCCGCTATCTGCTTTCCGGCCTGCTGCGCGGGCGGCTGGGAACGGAACACGAAACCGGCGGACACGCAGCGGGCGACACGTTCATCCTGCTGGATTCCGCGCTGCTGGAGATCGGGATGCCGCCGGCCAGCTTCGGCCTCACGCGGCACTACAAGGCGGTGACGGTCGGCGCGTTGCTCGCGGACACGGATGAAACCCCCTTCGCCTACACCGGCCGCACACTCCGCCCCTTCTCGCCGGTGCGGATTGAGGGTGTGCGCGATGGATCGGACAACCTCACCATCACCTGGGTGCGGCGGACACGCATCTCCGGCGAGTGGCGGGACGGGGTGGATGTGCCGCTCGGCGAGGAATCCGAACGGTACGAGGTGGACATCATGGATGGCGCGGATGTGGTGAGGACAATTTCCGGCCTCACCTCGGCGACCGCCGCTTACAGCGCCGCCGATCAAACCACCGATTTCGGCACTCCCCAATCCTCGGTGACGGTGAGAGTATATC
>JAHFPR010000007.1 GCA_023269645.1 Alphaproteobacteria bacterium
ATAAATTCAATGGAGGCCGCCACCTGCAGCGCGGAATCCTTGCCCACCCCGAACAAGCTGGAGGAAGCCATCACCAGGAACGGGCGCAACCGCTTGCCCGGCGACATCACCGAATAGCGCATCGCGCGCGAAAGCCGATTCTCACCGATCCGCCCTTCGCGTTCCGTGGGCAGAAGCGCGTCCAGCTTTTCCTCTATTTCTTCCGCCGATACTCGCAGTTTATCCAGTATGTCGGTCATTTTTTCCTCTTTTACATCGTCATCCTGAGCGAAGCGAAGGATCTCATGCCACCTGCGGGAGATCCTTCGCTTCGCTCAGGATGACAGTTAACTTCTCACCACCAGCACCGACCTGTCCGAATGGCGCACCACCCGCGCCGCGTTCGGACCTAGCAGATAATCCTTCAGCTCCGGCCTGTGGGCGGACATCACGATGAGATCCGCATTGATTTTATGAGCAACGCTAATGATGGATTCATACACGCTGCCCGTAGTGACGATATGCTGCACTTTTATATCAGCGGGGACGTTATCCTTCACGAATTTATGGAGTGCTTCATTGGTGGATTCGATAATCCGGTGAGCGGCATCCTTGCTGAAATACTGGCTGATCATCGCCATGCCGGAATCGGGAACCACCGTCATCACATGAAGGCGGGATTTGAACGCCTGCACGTGCGCAATCGCCACTTCCAGTGCCTTCTGCCAGGAGGTTTCCTGTGTTAAGTCCACAGGCAGGAGAATATTTTTATACATAGTGATTCTTTCTTACTTCGTCTTTCTTCTGAATTGCCCCTGTCCGGGAGCGAATTGCCCCTACCCCGTAAACCTGCGCATCACCGATTCCTTCCGCTTGCGCGATGTTTGGGACATTATCACAAAACCAAGCAGGAGCATAGCGGGAATATACATTAATTTGCTGCTGGGCTGCTCCTGCGGCAATTCGATTTTATGGATGACGTAGGTGAAGTTCACCTTGTCCTTGAAGGCCGCGCTTTTCCGCTTGATGTCGTTCACCGCGAGAGCGGTTCCATCCAGCCGCCAGATGATTCCGTAATCATTGATAATCTCCGGAACGCTGCGCTTTCCGTTCAGCGGCACAGAAAGCCACACGGGCTTGGGATCCCCGATGTCACTCGCTCCTTCGCCGGAAAGCCGGAGCGTCGCCTCGCCGTCCGCATCCACACCCGCCGGAACCATCCCCTCCTTGAATTGCCGCATATCCAGTGCCTTGTAGGGCGGATGCAGCCAATCATTACACACATTCGGGAGGAACATGATGACCGATGCCACCAGCAGCATGATCGTTTCCGGCCAGCGGCTGCGCACCAGAAAATAGCCCTGCAGCACCGAAGCAAACAGCAGCACCGCCACCGAGGAATACAGCAGTACCCACAGTGCCTGCCACCAGTGCTGCACCCCGATAAGCAGCAGTTCCGTGTTATAGATGAAGAAGAAGGGCAGCATGGCGGTGCGGATGCTGTAGGTGAAGGCGCAGATGCTGGTGCGCAACGGATTCGCGCCGGAGATTGCCGCCGCCGCCATCGCCGCCAGCCCTACGGGCGGCATCACATCCGCCATCAACCCGAAATAGAACACAAAAAGATGGATGGCGATGAGCGGGAGCACCACCCCGTTGCGCAGGCCGAGTTCCTGCACCACGTGCGCCATAAGCGTCGCCACCACGATGTAGCTCGCCGTGGTGGGCATCCCCATGCCGAGGATAATGCAGATCAGTGCCGTGAGCAGCAGGATCAGCAGCAGCGAATTGCCCGCCAGGGTGGAAATAGCCTCCGCCATCACGTTGCCGATGCCGGTCATGGATACCACGCCCACCACAATGCCCGCCGCCGCCGTTGCCACGCCGATGCCAACCATGTTCCGTGCGCCGGTGGTCATGCCGTCGAATGCGTCTTTCAGGCCACGCTTGAGGGCGGATTTGTACGGGTGTCGGTAGTCGGTAGTCAGTAGTCGGTGGTTATCCGAAATTTCCTTCTCCTGACCACCGACCACCGACCACTGACCACCCTTAAACCACACCTTCAGCATCGGCTGCGTAACGAGGATAAACAGCATCAGCATCACCGACCAGAATGCTGAAAGTCCCGGCGAAAACCGCTCCACCATCAAGCACCAGACCAGCACCGCGATCGGCAGCAGAAAATGCAGGCCGGATTGAAAAGTTGGTGCAAGTGCCGGAAGTTTGAGCAGCGGCGCGTCCGGATCGTCTATTTCCAGCTCCGGAAAACGGCAGGTATAGCGCATCAACCCCAGGTAGATGCCGAACAGCAGCACGATGAATACCCCCAGCGCATGATCACCCAGCATCGCCTTGAGCGCGGTCACCGCGTAATAAATCACGCCCATCGTCGTAATCAGTCCGGAGATGGTGATGCCCCAGAAAATCAGCCGCTGCCGCGCTGTCACAGGTGCAAAACGAGGCAGTGGTGTCATGCCGGTTTTCAGTGCCTCCAGATGCACAATGTAAAACAGTGCCACGTAGGAAAGTATCGCGGGCAGGAAAGCGTGCCGCAGCACCTCCGCATATGGGATGCCGACATATTCCACCATCAGGAATGCCGCCGTGCCCATCACCGGTGGCAATATCTGGCCATCCACCGAGGCCGCCACCTTGATCGCGCCCGCCTTTTCGCCCGAAAACCCCGCGCGCTTCATCATGGGAATAATGAAGGTTCCCGTCGTCACCACGTTGGCGATGGAGGAGCCGGACATCATCCCCGTGAGCGCGGAAGAAACCACCGCCACCTTGGCCGCGCCTCCACGCAAATGCCCCAGCAGCGCAAAGGAGAGTTTTATGAAATAATTGGCCGCGCCCGCCTTGTCCAGCAGCACCCCGAACAGCACGAACAGGAACACGAAGCTGTTGGAAACGCCGAGCGCGATACCGAACACCCCCTCCTGCGTCAGCCACATATGGCTTGCAATCTTGCCGGGCGAGGCACTTTTATGCCGCAGCACTTCGGGAATGAAATGCGCGTCGCCGAAATAACTGTAGAGCAGCAGGGTGATGCCAATAATCACCAGCGGCAGCCCCAGCGCGCGGCGTATCGCTTCCAGCAGCAGCAGCAAGCCTGCGAACGCCACGATAATATCCTGGGTGTTTGGCTTGCCGGAACGGTGTGAAATCTCGCCGCCATAAAAATAGCAATAGAGCGCGCTGCCCGCAGCCAGAATCGCAAGAAGCCAATCCATGATGGGAATGCCAAGGCGCGGCGAGCGGCGAAAAGCCGGATACAGCAGAAACGCCAGAAATATCGCAAAAGCCAGATGGATGGGGCGCGCACCGTCATGGTCGAATACGGGGAAGCTCCAACCCTGCGCTTTCATCCATGGAAAGCCGTTGAACCAGCTTGCTATCGGGTATTGCAGCGGCGCATCCAGCCATAGCTGAAACAACGACCATGCAAGTGCCGTACTGAAAATAACCCACGTGGCGGTGCGTGAGGCTGGCCGCCTTACCCCCTGCTCGTTCTCGATAATGATGTCCTGGAATTCCGATGCGAGTGCGGTCGGGGGCGGAGATGCGGACGCTGACAGCAGCGGTTCTTCCGCCACGGGATGAATCCTGTCATTCATAGCGCAGCCTTTTTGCGCGGATGCATCATGAATAAAACCGTAAGGGGGTGGATTTTTCTTCGTGAGTGCTATTTCAGCAGGCCTTTTTCCTTGAAATAGCGTTCCGCGCCTTTATGCAGCGGGGCGGAATTGCCTTCTTTCACCAGATGCACAGGCTCAAGCGATGAGAACACCGGATGAAGCGTTTTGAAGTTATCAAAATTTTCAAAGACCGCTTTCACCACCTGATACACCACTTCCTCATCCACCTTGCCGGAAGTGACGAAGGTCGCCTTCACACCGAAAGTTTTTACATCATCCGGATTGCCCGCATACATATTGGCGGGGATAACCGCACGCGCATAATACGGCAGCATATTCAGCATGGCCTGGATAGTTTCCTCATCAATGCCGATGATATGGGTATCGCAGGTGGTGGTAACTTCCTGCACCGCGCCGTTCGGATGCCCGGCCTCGTAAATCATCACGTCAATCTTGTTATCGCAGAGTGCCTGCGCCTGCTCGGAGGCTTTCAGTTCCGAGATCATTTTGAAGTCGTCTTTCGTCCAGTTTTTAAGCTGCATCAGCACCTGCATGGTAGCGTGCATCCCAGAACCGGGATTGCCGATATTCACACGCTTGCCCTTGATGTCGTTGAAAGTTTTGATACCGGAATCCTTGCGCACGATCACCGTAAACGGCTCACTGTGCAGCGAGAACATGGAGCGTAAATCTTTATTGGGATCAGGAACAGGATAACCGGAGGCATCCTTCACCAGCTCACCCTTTTCATCGCGCTTAAAGAACGGCCCCGTGCCGTTATAGGCATGGTATTGCCAATCCGACTGCGCCACGGCGATGTCCAGATCTCCGCTGCGGATGGCGTTCAGATTATACACCGAGCCACCGGTGGATTCCACCGAGCAACGGATACCGTGTTCCCTGCGCCCACGGTTTACCAGGCGGCAAATCGCCCCGCCCGCCGGATAATATACGCCGGTAACGCCGCCTGTGCCGATCGTCACGAATTTTTCATTGGCCGCAAAGGCTTCAAAATCCGGAGCCGCCACCAGCACCATCATCACGATGGCCACCAGCCACTTCGCTTTATGCCGCCACTTCGCTTTACGCATCATTCGGTGCATCATGGGCATTCTCCATTGCTTGTTTGTGCAAGTGGCAAGTTCCGACTTGCAACTTGTACTTGCCACCTGGACTTCTATATTCCCTATATCCCCGCGATATTATCCGACCAGTAGGTTTCCACCACACGCAGATTGCTGATCAACCCCTTGATCTGCTCGCTGGTAAATCCTCTCTTGCCCAAATCTTCCACGTTGCGCTGGAAGAAATTATCGATTTTTCCGATTAGATCCAGCCCCTTCTGCGAAAGGCGCACCTTCACGGAGCGTTTATCATGCGGTGAGCGTTCCTGAATGAGGTAATCGCTCTCCACCAGTTTCTTGATGTTATAGGATACGTTGGAACCAAGGTAATAGCCGCGCTGCGTGAGTTCCCCCACGGTGATGTTCGCGTCCCCGATGTTATAGAGTATCAGCGTTTGCACGTTGTTGACTTCTTCAATGCCGAGCCGATCAAGCTCCGCCTTCACCACATCCAGAAACCTGCGGTGCAGGCGCTCAATGGCCAGAAGAAGTGTTAAATATTACTGTTTCATGCCTTAATCCCCTTATTCGCTTGACCTTGTTCGCGTTGCAAGCACTATACCTGTAAATGCGGTTATCCGTCAATCTCTTACTTATACGCTTCCGCCCACAGGTTTTGCTGCGGCGCAGCATCACCTTTACCGACCATCTCCCGGCACAATAAGCGGATTGATAGACGAGCCGCTGCTGAGCGGGTCTTGCACCATAAGATTCTGGAATTCATCAATTTTTCCTTCATCTTGATCCTCCAGAAGCCTGGTGTTCGGAGCAATATTCTTTCTGGCAGGCACTTTCGGTTTGGCCTCTTCTTTCAGTGAAAACGGATCAGCGGATTCGCCATTTGAAAGCGGGTCATGCACCTGCATATTCTGGAATTCGCGGATGTTTTCATCCCTGGTTTCCAGTTTTTTCAGGAGTGCGGCATTCGGTGCGACAGCGGTTTTTGGAGCCAATTTCTTGGCTTCCTCCTTCATCTCCAGCGGGTTGATGGCCGTGCCGCTTGAGAGTGGATCCTGCACTTCGATATTCTGGAATTTCCCAATATCCTTATCACGGGTTTTGAATTTCTCCAGCAGGCTGGCGTTGGGCGAAGGCGGTGTTTCCTGCAGTTGGGTCTTCTTGATTTCTTCCTTTATCTGCAGTGGGTTGATCGCTCCTCCGTTCGTAAGCGGATCCTGCACCGGCAGGCTCTGGAATTCCCTGACATTTTCTTCCTTCTGATCCAGCAGGTGGGCGTTGACCGGCACAGGCGTTTCCTTCTTTTTCTGCACCTCCTTGGCTTCGAGTGCCGCTTTTGCCGCATCTTCGTGCTTCTCGACCGGCTTGCCCTGCGCATCCTTCTTTTCCTGCTGCCGGGCGGCTCTGTCGTCCATTTCCTCGCGGATAATGGTTTTCGTATCCTTCGGCGCAGTGGCGGAATCAATGACTTCCCGCACGTTTTCCTGGGCTTTGGTATCCTTTTCCTCCTTCTTTTCCGGCAGGGGCGCAACGGGCTTTTTCTTTTCGTCGTCCTTCATCAGATCCTGGGCTTCCGAAGATTTCGGATCGAGGAACACCCCTTCCGGCGCGCCTTTTTTATATTCCGGAACCATCGCGCGCCGGAGCAGCACGATGCTCAGACGGTTATTGACCGCAGCGGCAGGATGCTTGGCATCCACCGGCTCGTTATCCGCTCGCCCGACGATGCGCTCGATCTGTTCCGGCTGTATTCCGGATTGCATCAGAAACCGCCGCGCGGCATTGGCACGGTCGGCAGAAAGCTCCCAGTTGCTGTAACCAGGCTTGCCGTGCACGGGCACAGAGCTGGTATGCCCCGTGATGGCGATATAATTCGGCAGATTTCTGACAATCCCTGCCAGTTGGGTGAGCACCTCCTTGATCTTCGGCTGAAGCTCCGCCGTCCCTTCCCTGAACATCGCCTCCCCCTGAACATCGCGCACCTGCACTTCAAGCCCCTCCGGCGTTTCTACCACCTTGACCGCGCTCTCCATGCCGTTTTCCCTGGCGGTATCGTTGATGTAGGATTGCAGTGCCTGCGCCATTTCTGTAAAATTTTTCTGCTCCGTATCGGATTCGCCGTTTTTTTCCGTGGTTCCGGGCTTCCCAACCAGTACGTTGATTTTTTCCGCGTCCGCCTCCTCGGTTTTCTGCTCAATGACTTCCGTGACTTTCACGATAGGCCCCGTGGGAACGCCGCCGAACACGATGCCCTTGTTGGTATTCTTATCCGCGCCAACGCCCTTGGAAAGTATCGCCTTGCCGCCACGAAACCCGATACCCATATTCCCGGAGATGCCCACTGTAGGCGCAAAATAATCCGCCAGCCCCGAAAGGCTTTCGGCCTCCGTGGCGTTCAGCAGCCACATCAGCAGGAAGAACGCCATCATGGCGGTGACAAAATCCGCGTAGGCCACTTTCCACGCGCCGCCATGACCACCGCCGTGGCCGCGCTTCTTCACCTTCTTGATGATAATGGTCTGGTTGTTGGTGTCGGCCATAGCTTCCTGTCATTCTGAGTCGAAGGCGAAGAATCTCCCCCCGCATGAGATCCTTCGGCCTATGGCCTCAGGATGACATACTCTCTATCCCGCCGAGGCCGCTTCTTCCACTTCCTTGAAAGTCGGCATCACATATTCCGGGATGGTTTTGCGGGCGAATTCCACCGAGATCGCGGGGGCGTTGCCCTGCACGTGCGCAAGCAGCCCCACCTTGATGCAGTTCACGAAGCGCGAACGCTCCGCAAAATATTTACTGAGGTAATGCCCCATCGGCCCCACCATGCCGTAACTGAGCAATACACCTATGAAGGTTCCCACCAGTGCCGCGCCGATCAGCCCGCCGAGAATTTCCGGCGGCTCGGAGATGGAACCCATCGTGGTGATAACGCCGAGCACCGCCGCCACGATGCCGAGTGCCGGAAACGCATCCCCCAGCGTCACGATGGATGTCGCAATGCCCGCCTCCTCCTCGTGCACGGAATCCAGTTCCGTCGTCATCATGTCGTCAAGCTGGTAGGGGTTATCAATGCCCATCGTCATCAGGCGGATATAATCGCAGATGAAAGTGATGGCATGATGATCATGCAGCACACCGGGAAATTTGGTGAACAGGTCGCTGGCTTCCGGGTTTTCGATATGGCTTTCAATCGCCAGCATCCCCTTGGAACGTATGAACTTGAAAAGGCTGGTCATGAACAGCAGAAGCTCCAGATAAGCCGCCTTGGAATAGGGCGTACCCGGCTTGAGCATCAGCTTTACAGATTTTATGCATTTTTTGGCAGTTGGCCAAGGGTTCCCGACGAAAAACGAGCCGATACCCGCACCGCCGATAATCACAAATTCATTGGGCTGGATGAGTACGGCCAGATCGCCGTGGTGCATCATGTACCCCCCGATAACGGCACCAAATACAATCACCAGCGATAGAATGGCATACATAGCTTTTTACCCCTCGGAAGGACGTATACGCATTCCGCTTACCACCCTCGGCGCAGCCTGCCCCTCTGAAAAATGTTATGCCATAGATTCCTCCACAAAACAAATACTGATTGCGCTGCAAACCTGTTCCATTCTGTAATCCTACAAAAATCGGCACACCACCACCGTAAGATCATCCGCAAGCGGCATACCGTCGCGGTATTTCACGCTTTCTTCCAGCAGATGCTTCAGGATATTCCCCGCGCTTTTCCCGCCATAGCGGGTCAGGATCATGGCCAGCATATCCTCCGGCAGGCAGACCCCATGCTTATCCGCCGTTTCCACCAGCGCGTCGCTATAGAGCAGCAGGGTATCGCCCGCATGAAAGGGGTGGGTATTTTCCTCATAGCGTGTGCCGCGCACCGCGCCCAGCGGAACCCCTGCACAATGCAGCAGGGTGCTGTTATCCATAGCGGCACTATAGAGCACAGGAGGCAACGCGCCCGCCGAGGTACAACGCAAGGTATGCCGCTCCGTGTTGATAACACCGTAAAACAGCGTGGCGTATTGCCCGGTATCCATCATGCCAGCAAGATAATCATTCAGGCGCGCAAGGTAGGCGGCGGGTTGATTCGCATCGTCCCCAGCCTGCTGCAACAGCATCTGCACACGGAAGGCATTGAGTGCCGCTGTCACCCCGTGCCCCACAAGATCCGCACAATACACGGCGATTTCCTCCGGTGCAATCCTGTGCATTCCCCAGAAATCACCGCCCACTTCCGAGCACGGCTCGAAATGCGCGCTTACCTCCAGCCTGTAATCCCGCCGGATTTCTTCCACCAGCGTTGCGGAAGGAAGAATCGCGTCCTGCATCTTGCGGGCGTTATAAAGCTCCTCGCTGGTACGCTTGCGATAGGCTTCCAGGCGGCGGTGGAGCATATAACGCTCCAGATGCACCGCCGCGCGCGCCATCACCTCGTCCACGTTGAGCGGCTTGGTAACGAAATCGGATACACCCGCCTGGAAGGCCTCGGCGAGATGGCTTCTTTCCTTGCTGGAAGTCTGCATGAGGATGACCGCGTTCGCCAGCTTCGGATTGCGGCGGAACAGGCGGCAAAGCTCGAACCCGTCCATCCCCGGCAGCAGCAGATCGAGCATCACGAGATCGGGCGGATTCACGGCGGCTTTCTTCACCGCTTCCTCGGCACTTTCCGCCAGCTCGATAGCCAAAAACCCGTGCATCCGGAATATCTCCTCCACCAGGATGCGGCTGGCCTCGGAATCATCCACCACCAGAATCCGCGCATCCCAGATGCTATCCTTGCGCGATAGCTCATGCGTGTTGCCGGGCGAAATTTCCGTTACCGTTATATCCTCCATCCTGGCAATCCCGCTTTATTTTATCGTGAACAGGGTCTCGAACTTGGATACCTTGAACATCTTTTCGATTTGCCCCTGCGGGTTGGCGAGAATAAGATGCACATTATGTTTCTGAGCTTCCTCCCGCGCGATGAGCAGCATCCCCAGCGCGGCGGAATCAATGGTTTCGATGCCCGCCATGTCCAGCGTCACACTCCCGATTTCACCCTCCTTGATGATCTCCACAATCACCTTGAATATACCATGATCGGCGAAGGTGAATTTGCCGGTCATGAAAAAATGGTAATCGCTTCCTGTAACGCTTTGCCGATATTGCATGGTTGGTTCCTTTATTGTGAATGGTGCATCTAGAAAAGTTCTATATCCTCATCTGCGTGGTTTGCCGCAGCCGCGTCATTGCCGGTTGCTAGCGTGGCCAGGCCGCGCTCCACGAGCCTGTCCTGATAGGCGCGGCGGAATTCGCTGAGCAGCAGCTGCGCGCTGATCGCCCCGATAACTTCATCCCGCAATGCTTCATTTGCTTCCCCGCCGCCTGCCGCCTGCGCGCCCTGCTCCACCCGCTCCAGCAACGCTTTAATCTCCTGCAGCGCACTCACCGAATTCTGGATATACTGCATACTGCGATCCTGGAACTGCATCCCCACCAGCATCCCGGAAATCACCTCCGCCGTGCGCCGCGATTCCTCCGCCGCATTTCCAAGGATCATCCCGAACTCGTCTGTTTGCCTGATCAGCACTTCCATCAATTTATCCAGTGTATCCTTCGCGGTGATGGTTTCAGTCATATCGGTGGTCGCCACTTCGCGGAGCGTTTCATAGCCGCTGCGCACACTGACCGCCACCTGCCCCACGCGCACTCCCATTTCCTTGGAAAGCATACAGATTTCCTTGGAAACCATGCGTACCTCATCCGCCACCACGGAAAAGCCTTTGCCGGCTTCCCCGGCGCGCGCGGCCTCGATGGTGGCGTTGAGTGCCAGCAGGTTGGTCTGCTTGTTGATGCCCTGGATGCGCCCGTTGAATTTTTCGATCTCTCCGATGGCCGTCATCGCATCGTCCAGGCTATAGACCATGCGGATGGCGAGCTTCGAGATGGAAAGGATTTTCTCGATGGCATCCGTCAGTGCATGGTTAAAAAGCCCGGAAAATTCCGGCATGGTGACTTTTTTCCCCTCAATCTCCAGCCCGTTCGCCTTTTCCACCACGGCTTTCACAGTTTCCGATTGCCGCATACCGCTGGAGGCCAGTTGCTGAAACTGGCTGTTGAGCTGTAGCGTACTTTGCTCAATGAGGGACGAGGTGGAGGAAAGTTTTTCGGTGATGACATCAATCGCCGTGGTGCTCGGCGGTATCTGCGCCAGCAGCGCACACAACAAGGCTTCCGGAGATTTGGTAAAGGCATCCAGCCCGTTATGCGCCGCGCTGTTTGCAAGCGTGATGATTTCCCCGTCATCCAGGGCTTCTTCCGGTTCGGGGATGCGTACCAGAATCGCGGTCATGGTTCACAATTTTTGGTTACGTTTGCGCCCATATTACAACCTTAGATACATTTCTGCAATGCTTCACTCGCTATTTTAGAGAGCGGCAACTGTACGTCCACCGCACCCGCCATCCAGGCTGCTTTCGGCATCCCATACACCACGCACGTCGCTTCATCCTGCCCGATGGTGAACGCACCCGCTTTTTTCATCTGGAGCATTCCCCGCGCGCCATCCTTTCCCATGCCGGTGAGGATCGCGCCCACCGCGTTCTTTCCCGCCGCCTCCGCCACCGATTCAAACAGCACGTCCACGGAGGGCTTGTGGCCGGAAACGTGCTCGCCGTCCCCCAGCCTGCACCAGTAGGAACCGCCTGTTCTCTCAATCCGGAGATGCAAATTCCCCGGTGCGATGTAGATGCATCCGGATTCCAGCCTGTCGCCTTCCTCCGCCTCCTTGATGCGCATATGCGCAAGCCCGTCGAGCCGTTTGGCGAAAGTTTTAGTGAACGCGCCGGGCATATGCTGGGTTATCACCACCGGGGGCGCGTCCTCCGGCAGCACAGTAACGATGTCGCGCACCGCCTCCACCCCTCCCGTCGAGGAGCCGATGGCAATGAGCGCGCCTGCCCTGAATTTTCCGGTGATTTGCAGTGCCGGAGGTTTTTCCAGCATCGGCGGGCGCGAGGGCGAGGATACTTTCGCGCGCGCGGCGGCCTTTACTTTTTCGATAAGCATAGCACCGAGTTTTCCGGCATCGAAAGTTTTGCTGTCGAGCTTTGGCACATAATCCACCGCACCAATTTCCAGTGCTTCGATGGTAGCGTTAGCACCACGCTGCGTCAGGGAGGAAACCATCACCACCGGCATGGGGCGCAGCGACATAATCTTCCGCAGGAACGCAATCCCGTCCATGTTCGGCATTTCAATATCGAGCGTGATAACGTCCGGATTCAGCTTCTTGATTTTCTCGCGCGCATCGTAAGCATCCACCGCCGTAGCAATGACCTCAATATCCGGATCACTGCCCAGCAGATCGCTGAACAACGCCCGGATAAGCGCGGAGTCGTCTACTACGATAACGGTGATTTTCTTTTTCATAGTTAGTGCATTTCCGTTTTAGGTATTTACGTCATTCCCGCGCAGGCGGGAATCCATGTTGCAACAGGCGGGTAGGTGGATAGATGGATTCCCGCCTGCGCGGGAATGACGGTATTTTTAAAGCACTTTCTACTCAACGCTCACCACTTCAAAACATCTCTACCGCCGCCACCTCCTTCTTCTGGCTGAGCGAGGTCTGGTATTTCTTTTCTTCTTCCACCACGCGGAGGTCATCCTTGCGCTGGAGAATGCGCATCATGGTGCGCCCGGTATCGGGGAAATAATGGATGCGGCGCGGCAACCCGCCGCCCACGTCCTCCGCCGCAATCCTGATGCCCTCGTTCTGCAGGAACTCCTTGACAAAGTGGATATTTTTCGTGCCGATCATGGCGGAGTTCTTGATGACGTTCCCGCCGCCGAACATCTTGGCTTCCAGCCGCGACTTCTGCGCGCCAAGCTTCAGCATCCCGTTGATAAGCTCCTCCATCGCGTAGGCTCCGAAGCGCGTGGAATAGCCGGGATCGCTCCTGGATTTCTTCTCCCCGCCGGGCAGTAGAATGTGATTCATCCCGCCCACATTCGCCACCGGATCGCGCATACACACAGAAATGCACGAGCCGAGAATCGTTACCAGCATCTCCCTGGTATCAGCAGTGACATAGCAATCGCCGGTCATCAGCTTGACCACGGTGCGCTCCAGATTCTGGTCGTAATAGCGTTTTATGCCGTCGTAATAATCGCCGGCCTGCACCTTCTCCGTATCGCTTCTGCGGGTGGGGACTTTGGTCATGCGATTTTCCTGTAAACCGTTTTTCCCAGCGATTCAAAGCTATCGGAAACGCCCATCAAATTTTCCGAGTGGCCGATATAGAGCCAGCCCTGCGGTTTCAGCATTTCGGCGAATTTTGCGAACAGCCTGCGCTGCGTTTCCTTATCGAAATAGATCACCACATTGCGGCAGAAAATTACATCGAACAGCCCTTTAACAGGCCACGGCTCCGATATAAAATTCAAATATTTGAAAGAGGATAGCGCACGAAGTTTATCTATCACCTGCACTTCATCCGCTTTCGCGCCGCCGTGACGCACGAGGTATTTTTTCCGGTATTCCGGCGGCACGGCTTCCGCATCCTCTTTCCGGTAAATACCCTCCTGCCCCTTTTTCAGCATATTGGTATCAATATCGGTGGCGAGTATTTTGAAATCCCACCGCTCGATGTCGGGAATGGCCTCCTGCGCGGTCATCGCCATCGAATAGCACTCCATGCCGGAAGAACAGCCAGCCGACCACATCCGCACGCGCTTTCCCAGCGGCGGATGGGCGGCCAGCGGCTTCAGCACCCTGTCGCGCAGATGGGTGAAATGGTGTTCCTCGCGGAAAAATTTGGTGAGGTTGGTGGTGATGGCGTTGACGAAATCCGTGATTTCCCCTTCGCCCTCCGGCGCGGTGATGAGCTGGATATATTGCCGGAACTGCGTGAAACCCAGCGCGCGCAGCCTTCGCGCCAGCCGCGAATAGACCATGCTGCGCTTGTGCTCGGCGAGCTTGATGCCCGTCCGTTTGCCGACGATGCCCACCAGCTCGTGGAAATCCGAGTCGCTGAAATGGAATTCGCGTTCTCTCTGTTCCAGTGACATAGCTACGCCGCCTTTACCTTCGCACCATCGGCCACGATATGCCGCAACTGCGCGATGTCCAGGATCAGCGAAACATTTCCGTCGCCAAGAATAGTCGCACCTGAAACACCCGGCACGGGGTCGCTGTTTTCCTCAATACTTTTGATGACCACCTGTTGCTGGCCGATGATTCTATCCACCACCAGCCCGAATTTCTTGCGCCCGCTTTCCACCAGCACCACCAGCATCCGCTCCTGCCGGCCATCATCCGGCGTGTTGAATATCCGGTTCAGATAGAGGATGGGCAGGAACTCCCCACGCACAGCGAGCACATCGTTCCCGTCCGTCACCCGCTTGATCGCACCCGGCGGCGGACACAGGCTTTCCAGTATATTGCTGATGGGCACGATATATTGCTCCCCGCCCACGCCCACGATCATCCCGTCCAGAATGGCGAGCGTCAGCGGCAGCGATACGGAGAAAAGCAACCCCTTGCCGGGAGTGTTCACGATCTCGATCGTACCGCCGAGTTCCGCGATATTCCGGCGCACCACGTCCATGCCCACGCCGCGCCCGGAAACGGCAGTGACTTTTTCTGCCGTGGAGAATCCGGGGAGGAATACGATGTTATCAATCTCCTCCAGCGTCGGCACTGCATCCTGCTGAATAAGCCCCCGTTCGCGCGCACGCTTCAGCACCCGCTCGCGGTCTATGCCCTTGCCGTCATCCTCGATTTCGATGGAGATTCTTCCGCCGCTGCCGTCGGCGGAAAGGCGGATAACCCCCTGCTCCGGCTTGCCCGCCGCGATGCGCTCCTGCGGAGTTTCGATGCCGTGATCCACCGAGTTGCGGATCATATGGACGAGCGGCTCGCTGAGTTGCTCGATGACGGTTTTATCAATCTCCGTGCCCTCGCCCGCCGTTTCGATGCGGATATTTTTCCCAAGCTGGCGGGAGAGATCGCGCACGATGCGCGGCATCCGCGAGAACACGGTTTTCACCGGCTGCATCCGCACGGCCATCACAGCCTCCTGAAGCTCGCGCGTGTGGCGGGTCAAATCCTCTACGCCGTTATGGAGATGCTGGAATTGCTCCGCCGGAAGGTTCCGCGTATGGTTCACCAGCATCGCCTGGGTAATCACCAGCTCGCCCACCATGTTCACAAGCTGATCCACTTTCTCAATATCAACACGTATAGAACTGACAGGCTGTGATTTTTTCTGATTCATGTCATCCTGAGCGAAGCGAAGGATCCCCTGCGGCGGGAGATCCTTCGCCTTTGGCTCAGGATGACACTCCGCAACCTCCTGCAACCCCTCCATCGCACCCGTAAAGATGCCGCCGAATTCATCCTCGTCGGCAAGGTCTTTCGCTTTGGGCATACAGAGTGCAGCACTTTCGGTGATGGCGAGGTCGCATTCCTCCTCCACAAACTCGAACACTTCCCTGATCGCATCATATCCCCTGTGGCTGGCGAGTTCCAGGTTCCACGAAAGATAACATTCCTCCACATCCATCTCTGCAAGAGGCGGGATACGCTCCGTGGAAATATGCGCGTTTACTTCCCCCAGCCGCTTGAGTTCTCGGACGATGAGCAGCGGTTCATTCCCGGTTTCAAACAGGCGGCGGTGCGGAAGAAAACTGATGTCGTAGAATATTTCCTCACCGCCCGGTTTGGCGTGCTTGTGCGGCGGCGCGGGCTTCGATACTTCCGTCGGCTTCGCCCCACCGCCCTGATCCTCAACCAGAGCTTTCACAGTAGCCTTGAGATCCTCGGCAAAATTATCCGGCAGCTTGACATCGTCCCGCGCGGCATAAACGAGCTGCGTGATCGCATCGAGCGATTGCAGCAGTGCCTCGATAATTTCCTCAGTGGGCTGGAGGCGTTCCTCGCGCATGGCATCAAGCAACGCCTCCACCTCATGCGTGAATTTCACAAGCTGCGTGAATCCGAACGCGCCGCCGCCTCCCTTGATGGAATGCGCGCACCGGAAAATGGCGTTGATCTCGTTGAGATCCACCTCACCCTCATGGAGCGCGAGGAGCTTTTCCTCCATCTCCTCCAGAAGCTCAGAGCATTCCGTAATGTAGGTCTCTTTGAATTGATCGAGTTCGCCCGCCATTTTCCCCTCTTGCGAAGGGATGATGGATGATGGATAACGGATGATGGAAAGGCAGTGTTATTCCATCATCCGTTATCCATCATCCATCATCCCCCTACTACTTTCTGCACCACCGCCACCAGCTTCTCTGGCTGGAAGGGTTTGACGATCCACCCCGTTGCGCCCGCCACTTTTCCCTCTTCTTTTTTGCTGCCGTCGGCTTCGGTGGTCAGCATCAGGATGGGGGTCATTTTATGCGCCGGGTCGGCGCGGAGCGCGCGGATAAGCTCAATGCCGTTCATATTGGGCATATTAAGGTCGGTGATGATGACATCCACCCGGTTGCCGTTCAGCACCTTGATGGCCTCCACGCCGTCCCCGGCTTCCTGCACCTCAAACCCGGCGGATTTCAGGGTGAGAGTCACCATTTCCCGCATGGTTTTTGAATCGTCCACCGTCAATGCCTTCTTGCTCATGCCCCACTCCATTCTTTCAGGTTTGCCTCAAGCCCCAGATCACGCATCGCATCGCACAGCGCGGCAGAGGGCTGCTGCACGATCAATTTTCCGCCACGCCCCGCCAGTGTTTTCGCCGCCGAGAGCATCACCTGCACACACGGGCTGGTGATGCGCCGCACACCTCCCCCTTGAAGCGTTATCTCCGCACCGCTATCCCCCACCGTTTTCCATACACTTTCCAGGAACTCCCTGGCGTATACGATGTCCATCGCCTCCGGCAGCATAATTACAACCTGTGATTTATTCTTACTCTTTTTCATATTATTATAAAGCTACTATTTTTCTTGCATGAATACAACCACAGATTTCATTATGGTGCAAGAATAATAGATATTATCTACGCGAAAGTTCCGATGACAATTATTCGTCATTCCCCGATTTTTTGCGCAAGCAAAAAGTATAGGGGAGTCTATACCCGCTGAAAGAATGGATCGCCCCATAATCGCTACGCGATTCGGGCGATGACGGTAGTGGCATAACGCTAAAAAAGCTCCACATCCCCCTGTTCGCTCTTGCCTTCGTCCTGCCCGGAAAAGCCCAGTTGTGAACCGTCGCTTATGTAGCCGTGCTCCACGAGATGGTCAATGAATTGCCGCTGCAATTCGCCGAGCGTCAAATATTTCGCCATACGCTGCGCGAACGCCATGTCGAGCACCGCCTCGCCATCCGTTTTGAGGCAGGCGCGCGTTTCATCCAGCACTGTCTGAAGGTAGCCCACGATGCCGAGCGAAACGTGCTGCGCGATCACCAGATTCTGCGATACGCGATCCTGGAACTGCATCCCGATAATCGCCTGCGAAACGGCGGCGATCATCTTCTCCGCCGAGATTTCCGCAACACTCTGTGCGCGGGCGAGTTCCTGCTCCGCCGCCGCCTTTCCCGCATCATTCTGCATCTGCTTCGCCGCAGCAACCACCGCCGCGACGTTCCGCGCCTGATCCTGCGCCTGGGAAGCGAGCACCGTGAAGCTGGTGCTTAAATCCATCATGTTGGTTTCGAGGAGCGCGTTGACTTTCGGAAGCTGTGTGCACAGCACTTCCAGCGCGCACATCTGGGATTCCGCGACGGAAAGCCAGCGTTTGAGGAGATTTTCCAGCGTCGTTTCATCCGGAGCTTCCGCAAAGGATTCCACGGGATGTTGCGCTTCCCTCAGCATGGCGGCCTATGCCGGGCAGACTTTATTCACCGCGCCCATCAGCGTTTCCGGGTTGAACGGCTTGACAATCCACCCTGTTGCGCCCGCCGCTTTGCCGTCCTTCTTTTTATCGTCGCCGCCTTCCGTAGTCAGCACCAGGATGGGGATATATTTGAAAGCGGGCAGCGCACGCAGCTCGCGGATGAGTTGTATACCGTCCTTCTTCGGCATATTGATGTCGGTGATAACAATCTGGAACGGCTGGTCGCCGATAACCCGCAGTGCGTCCTCGCCATCCTCGGCAAGTACCACATCAAAATCCGCTTCCTTGAGCGCGAGGCTCACCATGTTCCGCATGGTATAGGAATCATCAACCACCAACGCCCTTCGTGCCATGTAGCCCCCCTGCTTTTTACAACTATGCGAGTAGTGAGTTCATTATACTAATAAACTTTTAGTTGTAAAGCGGGAAATGCACAACCTGTCATCCTGAACGCAGTGAAGGATCTCATGCAGCGGGAGATCCTTCACTGCGTTCAGGATGACAGAAGTAAAAACTACATATCCTGATGTCCCTGATACGGAATGAACACGCAGTTAGTCAGCGCGGTGAGCATGGCAGCATCCAGCGACCATGTCGTCGGGATGACATTATCGAGCACCTTGTCGCCGTGTTTCACCACCTTGAACGTCTGCTCCCGTTTCGCTGTATTGGTATATTCCACCAGCACTTCATCCTCCGCCATATCAAAATGCTTGTGGATGAGGTGCAGCGCGAAGCGATCCAGCTTGCCGTGCTTCGCCAGCACCGCCTTCATCTCTTGCATACAGGCGAAATCACCTTCCGAAAGCCGCGATGTTTCATCCAGATCCGGCAGTTGCGCCCAGTGCATCGGTGCGATTGCGAGTTGCGTCATGGTCATCCTCCTTGTGGGTTAAGAGATAGCGCAGCCTACCCCCATCCTCCTTCTTTTGTCCAGTTTGTTTTGTTTTTTGCCCTAAAACCTGTTGACTCCGCGCACGGATGCCGCAGAATAGTAATGTATTTTATCATGGGTTACAGGATGATGCTTCGCGGGTTTTTCATTATGTTATCGCTCTGGCTATGCGCGCTTTGTGCCGCACCAGCCGGGGCAGAATCGCTGGAGGAGGCGGTCGCGGGCTGCCAGCCCACCGCCGAGTTCGTCCCGCATTCCTATCCCGGCATGATCATTATGGGCTCCACCAACAACCTCCGCCGGGGGGTGGGTTCCGCTTTCCTCGCGCAGGGCAAGCCCATCTTCATCAAGGGCAAGGTGCTGGATGCCGATTGCCTTCCCGTCACCGGCGCGAAGGTGGAGATGTGGCAGGCGAATGCGAGCGGCGTTTACCTCAAAATGCTGAATGAGGAGGAGGATTTCTCCGGCTCCGGTCGCTCCTATACCAACAACCTCGGTGAATACAGCTTCATCACCATCATGCCTGGCAAGCCGAAGGAAGGCGGAGGCGCGCCCCATGTCAATTTCACCGTAAACGCCGGTGGTAAGCTCAGCAAATTCTCCACGCGGATGTATTTCCCGGACGACCCGGCCAACGCCGGGGATGACGACCTGCAGGATGCGATGAAGGAATATCACCCCGTCGGCGTGAAAATGGCGCGCCCCGGCAAGGATGATATTTATATCTATAACATCCAGCTGCCTGGCAAGTGAGGTTTCAGGTTTCAGCCTGCCTGAAGCCCAATGCCCGAAACCTGAAACCCGAAACCTGAAACCTCATATGCAAGCCTACCTCGCGCTCGAAGAGCGGTTCAGAAAATTAAGCGGAATCGAAGGCGCGCTGGCCGTACTGCATTGGGATTTCGCCACCATGATGCCGCCGGGCGGGCTGGACGCGCGCGCCGGGCAGATCGCCGCGCTGCAATCGCTTCACCATGAACGACTTACCGCGCCCGAAACCAGCGCGCTCCTGGAGAACGCCGGGCAGCACCGAAAGGATATGGACATATGGCAGCAGGCCAATCTGCGAATGATGCGCCACAAGTGGAAGCACGCTGTAGCGGTGGAGAACGATCTCCTCACCGAGTTTTCCCTGGCCGGAACCAACTGCGAGATGGTATGGCGGCGCGCGCGGGCGGATAACGATTTCGCCAGCCTGATTCCGCATCAGCAGCGCGTGGTGGATCTGGCGCGGCAGGTGGCGGCGGCAAAAGCAGAGGCATTCGGTTGTTCGCCTTATGAGGCACTGCTGGATAAATACGACCCTGGCCGCACCACGCGCGAGATTGACACGATGTTCGACAACCTCGCGCAGTTCCTCCCCACTTTCCTCAAGAACGTGCTGGAGCACCAGCGCGGCGAGCAGGATTCCGAGCCGCTCGAAGGCCCCTTCCCGGCTGACAAGCAGGAAAAACTCGGCAGGAAATTCATGACCGCGCTGGGCTTTGATTTCACGCACGGGCGGCTGGATACCAGCGCGCACCCCTTCTGCGGCGGCGTTTCGGACGACATCCGCCTCACCACGCGCTACGACACGTCGGATTTCGCCACCGGGCTGATGGGCATCCTCCACGAAACCGGCCACGCGCTTTACGAGCAACATCTTCCGGAAGCCTGGCGGCGGCAGCCGGTCGGCGAAGTTCCCAGCATGACCCTGCACGAAAGCCAGTCGCTCCTTATTGAAATGCAGGTTTCACGCGGGCGGGATTTTATCGCCTACGCCGCGCCGATTATCGCGGAGATGTTTGGCAGGCGCGGCTCCGCGTGGGAGGCCGCGAACCTCCGCCGCCACGCCATCCGTGTGCGCCCCGGCCTCATCCGGGTGGATGCCGACGAAATCACCTATCCGCTACACATCGTGCTGCGCTACCGCATCGAGCAGGCCCTCATTGCCGGAAAAATGCAGGTGCGCGACATCCCCGAAGCGTGGAACGCCGCCATGAAGGATCTGCTGGATATTGACGTTCCTTCCGACCGTGACGGCTGTATGCAGGACATCCACTGGACGGACGGCTCCTTCGGCTATTTCCCCACCTATACGCTGGGCGCACTTTATGCCGCGCAGTTTTTCCACACGGCGAAAACGCGCCATCCGGAAATCATTTACGGCATCCGCAAGGGCGATTTCTTTCCGCTCACCGGCTGGCTGAAGGAAAATATCCACAGCAAGGCTTCCCTCCTTTCCCCGAATGATTTATTGATCCAGGTCACTGGCGAAGGCCTGAACATCGAGATTTACAAAAGCTATTTGAAAAACAGGTATTTATCTTGAGAAGTCGGTGGTTTGTAGTCGGTAGTCTGTAGCTACCGACTACCGACTACCGCCTACCGACCAACCCTATGAAATATATCAGCACACGCGGGGGCGTTCCCCCGATCAGTTTCACGGAAACGGCACTTTCCGGCCTCGCGCCGGATGGCGGGCTTTATATGCCTGAAAGCATCCCACAGTTCACACGCACGGAAATCGTTTCGTGGGCGAAGCTCTCATACCAGGAACTGGCGGAAAAAGTAATGTGGCCGTTCGTGGAGGGCGCGATTCCAGCGGAGGATTTCCGCACTATTATCCAACGGAGTTACAAAAATTTCCGCCATCCGGAAATCACGCCGCTGCACCGCCTGGATGATACGCACTATATCCTCGAACTTTTCCACGGCCCGACGCTGGCGTTCAAGGACATCGCGCTGCAATTCCTTGGCCAGCTTTTTGAATACCTGCTGGAGAAGGAAAACAAGGATCTGGTGATTGTCGGCGCAACTTCCGGCGATACAGGATCCGCCGCCATTGAGGGCTGCCGGAACTGCGCGCGCGTGCGGCTGTTCATGCTGCATCCGCTTGGCCGCGTGAGCGAGGTGCAGCGCCGCCAGATGACCACGGTGAATACACCAAACATCGTGAACCTCGCGGTGGAGGGCACGTTCGACGATTGCCAGGCGATGGTAAAAACCCTGCTGCGCGATGTGGAACTAAATGAAAAATATACACTCTCGGCGGTAAATTCCATCAACTGGGCGCGCATCATGGCTCAGATCGTGTATTATTTTTATGCCGCGCTAAAATTGGGAGTGCCGGAAAAACCCGTCACGTTTTCCGTGCCCACCGGCAATTTCGGGGATATTTTCGCGGGCTATATCGCGCAGCGCATGGGGCTGCCGATCACAAAACTCATCATCGCCACCAATAAAAATGATATTCTCCACCGCTTCCTGACTCAGAATGATTATCGGCAAACCGGTGTCACGCCCACCCTCGCGCCCAGCATGGATATTCAGGTTTCCAGCAATTTCGAGCGGCTGCTGTTCGCGCTTTACGGGCAGGACGGAACCGCCATCCGCACGTTGATGGAGGATTTCTCCGCCATCGGCAAGCTGAAAGTTTCCGGGGAAGTCTGGAACCAGGCGCGATCAATCTTCGCAAGCTGGGCGACAGACGATGCGGGCATTCAAGAGGAAATGCGGAAAGTTTATGAGGCCACGGGCTATCTGATAGACCCGCACACCGCCACCGGGGTGAATGCCGCACAGCACTTCACGGATAAGGGCGACACGGTAGTTATCCTCGCCACCGCGCATCCGGCCAAATTCCCCGACGCGGTGGAAAACGCCACGGGCATCCATCCCGCCCTGCCCGCCCACCTCGCTGATTTATTGCAGCGCGAAGAACATTTCACCCGCCTGCCGGGCGAGTTAAAAGCCGTAAAAAAACATATCCTTGACAGGCTATT
>JAHFPR010000096.1 GCA_023269645.1 Alphaproteobacteria bacterium
CCGCCGCGCAGGTGCAAAACCACGCTTCTTGCAGTGTATCCCCGCCGCATTGCCGCCACCGCTGCCGCGCACGCTCCCGTGCCGCAGGCGAGCGTTTCGCCCACCCCGCGCTCATACACACGGAGCTTGATTTCCGTGCGGGAGAGCACATTCACCACGCCTACATTCACGCCCTGCGGGAAAAGTTTTTTGCCGCCCTGCTCCCACTGCTGCACACGCGGCGCGAGGGTTTCCAGATCAACGCTATCAACATCTTCCTCCATGAAAAACACCGCGTGCGGATTGCCCATGCTGACCGCCACGCCATCTTTCAGCGCGCCCACCACAACGGGAAGATGCAGCGTATCGCATTCCCACCCCAGCGGGATTTCCTGCCCGTTCAGGTGCGGTGCGCCCATATCCACCGTCACATTTTTTCCTTCCGAAAGTGCCGCTTCCAGCAATCCGGCTTTGGTGCGGATGCTCGCCTTGCCGCATTTTTCCCCTGCCAGCAGCAGCCACCCCACGCACCGCGTCGCATTGCCACAGGCATCCACCTCGCTCCCGTCCTGATTATAAATCCGCATGAAGCAATCCGCCGCGCCGCCCTGAGCATCCTCCATCACGATCACCTGATCGCAGCCTTGCGTATGCGGATTGGCGCGCGCCGCCAATCGCCGCACCTGCTCCGTCGTCAGCGCGAAACCGGCCACGCCCCGCGCGTCGGCGATGACAAAATCATTGCCCAGCCCGTCCATGCCGATAAATTCCAGCACTTTTCGCATACTTCCCTGCATGACCGATACCTTGCGTTGCACAATAATCTTTTCACCAACCTGGCTACCGTGTTATACCATTATAGCACATTCAATCCAACCCTCGCACCATGATGCGCCTGATAAAACTCCTGTTCACGCTGTGCCTGCTGGTCGGCATTGTGCTGACCGGCTGGTCCTATGGCAAATCGCATTTCGGCAAGGAGTTCCAGCAATCAGGATTCGCCGCGATAATGGA
This sequence comes from Alphaproteobacteria bacterium, assembly GCA_023269645.1. Lineage (GTDB taxonomy): Bacteria > Pseudomonadota > Alphaproteobacteria > Rickettsiales > UBA8987 > JAHFPR01. Next base: position 994 of record JAHFPR010000096.1, read on the forward strand.
CAAGGCGGTAAAAATCGGCCTCCACACTTCCGCGCCCGTGCTGAATCCTTTTCGCAAGCCGCTGCAATCGGTGCTGGGGCATTTCTTCAAGGAAGATTATACCGCTTCCATCCGCGCGCCTATCACTGCCGGACAGCTGGAAAGCATCCTGCAGCTCAGCCGCCAGTCTTCCGGTGAACGGATGATCCTGCTCTACCTTTACAGTCTGGATTGCAACAGCTGCAACCTCAATTATGCCGATGTGAACGCGCTTGCAGCCGCTTATCCAAAAGATAAGGTGCTGGTGCTGGCGATCGCGGTCGGCGTAACACCCCTGCAACTTTCCGATTACATGAACACGCATGGCGGCATTCCCGCCTTCAAACCGCTTATCATGAATGCGGGGGAAGAACCGAGGCTCGCCACCATCGCCTGGCTGCGGGATATAGAATTTTCCAAAATACCTTACCTTGGCGTGATAGATAAAAGTGGCCGGATAAACACCTTGCCCTACGGGCTGGAGCGCGGCGCAGCCATCCGCGCTAAATTCGATGAAATATTCCGGTAGGTGAGTGAATCACGGCATGGCACGGCAGTTACGGACAATGGGGATAGTGCTTCTGCTGGTGGCGGGGGGATGGCTGTTTTTCAACCAGTCCTCCACGCACTTCCGTGAAGAACGCGCGCAGGAAGGCTTGCCGCTTGTCACGGTGCGGGTGGAGAAAGCCTCCGGCGGCGCGGTTATTTTCCATGCGGAACTTGCCGCCACGCCGAAGCAGCAGGAGCGCGGCCTGATGTTCCGCACGAAGCTCGCGGAGAACGCCGGAATGCTGTTCCCCTTCAAAGAGCCGAAGATGACAGCATTCTGGATGAAAAACACGCTGATCCCGCTTGATATGGTGTTCATCGCGGAGGACGGAAAGATCGTGAACATCGCGCGCAATACCGCGCCGGAATCGCTTGCGCCCATCTCCTCCGGCAAGCCGGTTTTCGCCGTGCTCGAAATAGGCGGCAGCGTGGCGGATAGGCTGGGGGTGCAGGAGGGAGATGTGGTAGTGGTTGATAACAATTATAGTCATGCCAAATAATATTCTGTAAGAATATTATTTGGAAACACTATAGAGCATTTTCGATTGAATCATGCGCGTCATTCCTGCGAAGGCAGGAATCTCCATCTCAGCATAGTGCATTGTTTCTAAAGAAATTCCTTCCTTCGCAGGAATTATATGTACCTCATGCCCCCACCAGCTTTCGTAAGTGCACTTCGCTCAGCATGACATATCCCCACAGTCGCTCCGCGCTGCGGGGTGACAGGTGCTATTTTCCCTTCAATTCCTCCGAAATCAGAAACGCGAGTTCCAGGCTTTGCGAGGCGTTCAGGCGCGGGTCGCAGTGGGTGTGGTAGCGGTGCTTCAAATCCACCTCGGAAATCGCCTGCGCGCCTCCAATACACTCCGTAACGTCTTGACCAGTCATTTCAAAGTGCACACCGCCCGCATAGGTTCCCTCCGCCTTGTGCACGGCGAAAAAGCCCCGCACTTCCGCCAGAATATCGTTGAACGGGCGCGTTTTATAGCCGTTGGGGGATTTGATGGTGTTGCCGTGCATCGGATCGCAGCTCCAGATGATATTCCGGCCTTCCTTTTTCACCGCGCGCACCAGCGGCGGCAGCAATTCCTGCACCTTGTCAGCACCCATGCGGCTGATGAGGGTGAGGTGGCCGGGGATATTCTCCGGGTTCAGCACGTCCATAAGCCGCAGCAGTTCGTCCGGCTTCATGCTCGGCCCCACCTTGCAGGCAATCGGGTTACCGATACCGCGGAAGAATTCCACGTGCGCCTCGTCCAGCTTGCGGGTGCGGTCGCCGATCCACAGCATATGCGCGGAGCAGGCGTAATGTTTTTCCGCCTTCGCATCCCACCGCGTGAGTGCCTGCTCGTAGCCCAGCAACAGCCCCTCGTGCGAGATGAAGAACGAGGCTTCCTTCAGTTGCTCCACGTCGTCGAGATCCAGCCCGCAGGCGCGGATGAACGATACGCATTCGTCAATGCGCGAGACCACGTCGGCGAAGCGGCGGCCTTGTTTCGATTCGCTGATGAACGCCCGGTTCCACTGGCTGATGTTGCGGAGGCTCGCCTCGCCGCCCTTCGCCAGCGACCGCAGAAAGTTGAGCGTGGCGGAGGCCTGGCCGTAGGCCTTCATCAGATTTTCCGGCTGGTTGCGGCGCGATTCTTCCGAGAAATCCATGCTGTTGACGATGTCGCCACGATAGGCCGGAAGCTCCTTGCCATCCTTAATCTCCACCCCCGCAGAGCGGGGCTTGGCAAACTGCCCGGCTACGCGCCCGACCTTCACCACCGGCTGCCCGGTTCCGTACATCAGCGCGACCGTCATCTGCAGCATCACCTGGAAATAGCTGCGGAGATTGTCTTCGGAAAATTCCGCAAAACTCTCCGCGCAATCCCCGCCCTGGAGCAGGAACGCGCGGCCAGCCGCAACCTCCCCCAACTGCCCTTGCAGTTGGCGGATCTCACTGGGGGTGACGAGCGCGGGAAAGCCGGCAAGCCGTTGCAGCACCACATCAAGCTGCGCCTTATCCTCCGCCGCATATTCCGGCTGCTGCTGGATGGGCAAGCCCCTCCAGCTATCGGGTTTCCACGATTTTTTTGCTTTTTCCGCCTGTTTCAAATTCGATGCCATGTATCATTCCTGGGTGTATAAAATGCCACAAAGGCTCATTATATACCCATATACCCCGAATCTCCCCATTTCCCAAGTATTTTCCTGCACCCGCCTTCAACCCCAATAAATCGCTTGATATAAAAGATTCTCATAAATGCCTACACCCTCTCCACCAACGCGGATAATTTGGAGAGTGGCCGCCCGCCCAAATATTTAATGACTTCTGCGGCGCACAAGCTGCCGAGTTTGCCCGCGCGGTCGTAGCCCAGGCCGTTCATCAGGCCGTAGAGCACCCCGGCGGCGTAGAGATCGCCCGCGCCCGTCACGTCATACACTTCCTCCACTTTCACCGGCGCGATGCGGTGGATGCGGTTTTCCGCGAGGATGCAGGAGCCTTGTTCGCTTTGAGTGATTGCCACCACCTCGCACACACCGTTGACGCGGAAGAGGATGTTCTGCATCTCCTTTTCGCCGTACAGTGCCTCGATTTCGTGCTCGTTGGCGAACAGAATATCCACGTGGTTGTGGATGAGGTCGAGGAATTCCTGCTTATGCCGCCCCACGCAGAGCGGATCAGAAAGCGAGAACGCGATTTTGGTATCATGCTCCTCGGCGATGCGGATGGCCTTCATTGCCGCCGCGCGCACGGCGGGGCTATCCCACACGTAGCCCTCGAAAAACAGCACTTTGGCATGGCGGATGAGCAGCGGGTTGATGTCCTCCGGCCCCATCTCCCGGCTGGCACCGAGATACGTCGCCATCGTGCGCTCGATTTTCGGCTTGCCGCCAGGTGCGGCGGAATGCTCCGTGACCAGGATCAGGCAGCGCCCGGTGGGGATGCCGTATTCGGCGGGCGCGGCGGCGAAATCCGCCCCGGCTTTCTCCAGCGATTTGGCGAAACTCTGCCCCAGCGCATCCTGCTTCACGCGCCCCAGGAACGCGGCCTTGCCGCCCAGCATCGCATAGCCCGCGATGGTGTTCGCCGCCGCCCCGCCGGAGCATTCCGTGGTCGCGCCCATCGCCTTGTAGAGCTTCGCGCTTTCCTCCTCGCCGGTGAGCGTCATCGCGCCGTGGGTGAGGCCGTGTTTCTGCAGGAAGGCTTCGTCCTGATACGCCAGAATATCCACGATGGCATGGCCGATGCCAACCAGATCGTAGGTTTTTTTCAGCGGCGCGGAACTGGTGGATTCCATCATCTCCTCCGCGCGTTTCAGCTCCTCCGGGGTATCCACGCCGAGCGGCACGGTATCCACCTTCACCACCTCGATATGCATCCCCGCTTCCAGCGCGCGGAGCTGCTCCAGCCGCTCGCGCTTCTCCAGCGGGCTGGGCGGAAGCTGCACGAATTTATCCAGCACCTTGCGGCGATAAGCATACAGCCCGATATGGTGGTAGAGTGCCCCTTCCTGCGAGGGCGCGGTAGCGCGGGTGAAATACAGCGCGCGCCCGGTATGCCCGCCCTCCTTCCATGCAACAACCGCTTTTACCACATTGGGGTTCGTTTTTTCCTCCTCGCGCGTGATTTCCGCCGCCAGCGTGGTAATATCCACCGAGCGATCCTTGAACGGCAGCAGTGCCTCGCGGATGAGGCGCGGGTCAAGCGTGGGCAGATCGCCCTGCACGTTGATGATGATGTCGTGTTTGCCCCTGGGATCGAAATGGCGGAGTGCCTCGCGGATGCGGTCTGTGCCCGAAGGATGATCGGGATCGGTGAGCACGGCGAAGCCGCCTGCCATCTCCACCGCCTTCACGATTTCCTCTTCCGCCGCCGCCACCAGCACCGGCCCGATGCCAGCCTCCTGCGCGCGGCGCATTACGTGCACGATCATCGGCAGCCCGGAAATCATCGCCAGCGGCTTGCCGGGAAGCCGCGTGGAGGCCATGCGCGCGGGAATGACGATAACGGGATCCATAGTTTATCCTTGATAAAAAATCGGTTGCTTGTATAAATTACCCCCACATATAGTTGCACGCGCGGCGATATGCAATGACGGAGCGGAAACGCACATGAAGCTGGGGCACATGAATCTGGGCGACATTAAATTTTTTGCGGCGGCCATCGTGCTGGCGGTGGTGGTGCTTGGCCTCGCAGCGGGCGCGGGCACGGTGTTCTATCCGACCCAGGAGGCGGCGAAGCGCGGATTTTCCGTGGATGTGGACGCGGCGGGCAAGGGCGCAAAAAAAGAAGAGGAATCCGATATTGGCACGCTGCTTAGCCAGGCGGATGCGAAGCGCGGCCAGCAACTCGCCAAGAAATGCCTCGCCTGCCATACACTGGAAAAAGGCGAGCCGAACCGCAACTGCCCGAATATTTATGGCGTACTCGGCGGCCCCTTCGCCCACCGCGCGGATTTCACCTATTCCAGCGGCATGATCGCCAAACGCAAGGAAAAAGGCGGATGGGATTATGATGATTTGTTCGCGTTCCTCGCCAAGCCCAGTGCCTTCATCCCCGGCACGAAAATGACCTTCGCCGGGTTCGATAAGAAGAAGGACATCGCCGATATGGTGCTTTACCTCCGCACCAAAAATGATACTCTCCCCGCGCTGCCCGCGCCCAAGCCGAAAGCGGCGGAAAAGAAAGCAGAAGCAGTGCCAGCCGAGAATGTGAAGCCGTAACCGGGAGGATGCCATGATTGCTGTACTGCTGATGCTTGCCAGCACCTCCGCCCCGGAAATCGCCCCCGTCACTTCGCCCGCAAAGGATGCCTACATCGCCTGTGGCTGCGGATGCTGCGCTCCGGAATCCGATGCCACAGATAAATGCCTCGACCGCAGCAAGGGTGAAACGCTGGAAAAAATCATCGCGGAAGACAAGGCACTTGCCGCCAACCTCGGCACGTGCGCCGTGGTGGGCTGCTCCTTCCCCGTGCGCTACCATTATTGCGATTAGACCCAGCCTGTATTGACACCACCATGCCGCACCCTTAAAGTGTCGGAACAATCACGACAGGGGAGAGCTTCGTGGACTGGCTGACACTCACCACTTATTTCAATGTGCATCCCGAAACCGGGTGGCTGGCCGTTGCCGCAGTATTTCTGTTGCTGGAACTCTATACCATCCCCGGCATCGGCTTCCTGTTCATTGGCCTGGCCGCGCTGACAACCGGCGGGTTGCTGGCGTTTGGCGCGCTCTCTGGCGAAAGCTCCTTCTACCTCCAGCTTGCCTGGGTGCTCGGCTTCACCTGCGTGTGGGCAGCGGTTTTGTGGGTTCCACTCAAGCGGATGCGCCGCTCGCCGGAAAATTACCATAACATGATCGGTACATCCGCCACCGCGATGGAAGGCGCGCTGGAACAGGGGAAAATCGGCATGGTGAAATGGTCGGGCGCGCTGATGCGCGCACGGCTTGTGCCCCATTCCCATGCACAAAAAGTCGCCGAAGGCGCGGAAGTATGGATACATGAAGTGGATGGCACATTGCTGCTGGTGGATACCGTGCCGCCGGAGAAATGAGTGGTCAGAGTTTAGAGTTGAGAATTGAGTGATGGTGGCAGTTGAAACACAGATAATGATTTCAGAGATGTCGGTGTTTTCTACAGAAACAAACACGTTGCAAACTATGAAGCGCACTTCAAAATCAGCAAAAATGTTAGGTGGTCTCGTGCATTCCCTTGCGGAAAACATCGGCCAGGTTACTCAACTCTCAACTCTCAACTCTGATCACTAGGAGAAACAACATGAGCTTCCCCATCCACAGTTCCGATATTTTCACATTGGTGATCCTGCTCATCCCGTTCCTGGTGGTGTTCAAGGGCATCAAGATTGTGCCGCAGCAGCAGGCGTGGGTCGTGGAGAAACTTGGCAAATTCGACCGCGTGCTGGAGCCGGGAATGCGCTTCCTCATCCCGTTCGTGGATCGCATCGCCTACAAGCACTCGCTGAAGGAAGACGCGATTGACGTGCGCTCGCAGGCGGCCATCACCAAGGATAATGTCACGGTGCGGATTGACGGAGTGCTCTATCTCCGCATCATTGACCCGAAGCAGGCATCCTACGGT
>JAHFPR010000255.1 GCA_023269645.1 Alphaproteobacteria bacterium
GAACTCCTCCACCAGCCGCCAGAATCGCGGGGAATGGTTGAGCTGCTTCGTGTGGCAAAGCTCGTGCACCAGCACATAGCGCACCAGCTCCGGCGAAATAAACAGCAGCTTCACGTTCAGGCTCACCATCCCCCGACGCGAGCAGCTCGCCCAGCGGCTGCGCTGGTTACGAATAGCGACATCCTCGCAAAATAAATCCGTATCCGCGCAGGTATCCTCCAGCCACGGAACCAGAATCTCCGCCGCCTTTGTTTTCAGCCAGCCCTGAAGTGCTGCCATGCAGCGTTTGGGCTGATTCACCGCGCCATACACAATGAGTTTTCCGTCCCGTGTTTCCGTCACTTTCACGTGGCGCGCGGTGGTCGGGCGATAGACGACATCGTAAGTTTCCCCCGCCGCGCGCAGGGCAACCACCCCCGGCAACAGGCTGGCCGGGTCGGCTTTCCGGCGATCCAGCAGGGAAGAATGTTTTTGTATCCATGCCTGCCGCGCCTCCAGAATTTTCGGGATGCGTTTCGGGCTGAAGCCGCGCGGAACCGTCACCACCAGCCCATCCCGTGAGGAGATGCGCAACGTGATGCGGCGCGCGCGCTTGCTTTGCCGCAATGTATAATCTATGGACGGATTCATAACGCCTCGCAGGAAGAAATCGTGAGTATGCGTATTCCACGGAAGGGATCCAGCACCCGCACGTCCCTGTCCCCGGAAAGAACAAGTGCCGCCTTGCCACACACCGCCAGCTCCAGGAATTTGTTGTCCTTCGGATCGCGGCAGGCTTCTATGCGCTCCGAAATAACCACATGGGTAGTAGCATCATGGAACGCAGCAAGGAAAAGCTCACGTTCCGCAATCGTTGTGTAACGATCAAATTTCCGCCGCATTACCACCTCCGCAAGTTCGGCGAAGGTTTCGGTGGATCGCACTATTTCGTTCTGCTCCATCAGCCGACGAATAATGTGCCGCGTCATTGATTCCGACCAGAACAAATGACTCACCAGTATATTGGTATCAAGCACGATCCGCACTATTTATCCGATGCCAGAATGGACTGAAGTATTTCATCTGTCATGCCATTCTTCTGTGCCGTTGCCGCAATTCCATCGCAAAGATCAAGAAATGCCTTTTTTCGGCTGTGCGTTGCCACTTCATCATATGCCTCCACGGACATCATCACCACCGTTGGCCGCCCGTTCTTTTCGATGATAACAGGCTCCTTCAGCGCGCGCGCCATCACGGAGGCCAAATGGTTCTTCGCTTCTGTTGCTGATATGGTGTGCATGGTGGCCTGCGCCTCGCGTATAACTTTGGCTATGATTATAGCTAATTTAGACAGTGGCGGCAAGCGCGAATTTGCGGCGGGATCAGCACCGTTTCCCGCGAACACCTTCACCGATGTGGATGTTGGCGAACCGAAGCGTTCTGCCCTTGAGTGGGGAGACCCGCATCTGGTGACGTATGCCGGCTTGCACTATGACTTCCAAGCACCGGGGGAGTTTGTCCTTACAAAATCTACAGTGGATGATTTTACGATCCAAGTCCGGCAGGAGCTGATTCCCGGTTCGCACAGCGTATCCCTCAATAAGGCTGTTGCAACTGAACTTGGCGGAGTAAAAGTAAGCATCCACACACCCAACGCCAGCGACCTCACTACCACCCAGCTTTCCGATTCCGATGACACCTACACCGCCGATATGCGGAATAACAAAATCGCGGGGAATGGCGGCAACGATCTCATCAAGGGCGGTTATGGGAACGATACCATCTCCGGCGATGCAGGGAATGATTCATTGGATGGCGGTGCTGGCAATGACAACGCCACGGGCGGCATGGGTGATGACAGCATCTTCGGCAATTCCAGTAATGATACCATCGACGGCGGCGCGGGTAGTGATACCTTAAAAGGCGGCTCAGGCGATGATGTTATCTTTGCGGATTCTGGCGCAGGTGCTGGCGATACGGCGACGGATACCAACCTCCTCTTCGGCGGCGGTGATAGCGGTCATGCAGCCATCACAAGCACCAGCGGAGATTTCGTGAACGCGGGCAGCACGGCGGGCGGGCTGAACACGTTCGGCTACTACATCAAGAACGATGCTGGCATTCCCGTCAGCGGCAAAATCGTGTGGGCGGATGCCACCCATGCGGGCGTGGGCAGCACCATCCATTTTGACGCATCCATCCCGCTCGATCACCTCGGCTTCTT
>JAHFPR010000097.1 GCA_023269645.1 Alphaproteobacteria bacterium
CCCCCGTGCCAAAGCTCCGCACCAGGCTCTCCGAGAGCATATGCCAGCCATCCACCAGCACGAAGAAGATGATCTTGAACGGCAGCGAAATCAGCACCGGCGGGAGCATCATCATCCCCATGCTCATCAGCGTGGCGGCCACCATCATATCAATGATGAGGAACGGGATGAACACCAGGAAGCCTATCTCGAACGCGCGGCGGAGTTCGCTTATCATGAAGGCTGGAATCAGCGCGCGGTAGGGCAGGTCTTCGGGTTTTTCCACCGTTTTGGAGCCGGATAAATCCATGAACAGCGCGATGTCCTCCTTCCGCACCTGGCTGCGCATGAAGGCGTGGAAGGGCGCGGCGGATTTCTCCAGTGCCTCTTTTTCCGTGATTTTATCTGCCATCAGCGGCTCGATGCCCTCATGATACGCGCGCTCGAACGTCGGCTGCATGATGAACGCCGTCAGGAACAGCGCGAGGCTCACCAACACAGTGTTCGGCGGGGTTTGCTGCAGGCCGATCGCGCTCCGCAGCAGGGAAAACACGATGATGATGCGCGTGAACGAAGTCACCATCATCAGGATGCCGGGCGCGAGGCTGAGCACCGTCAGCAACGCCACCAGCCGAAGCACCTGCCCGGTCAGCTGTGTGCCGCCCGCTGCCGCGCCTGCACCGATCTTCGGTGTCATGTCGATATTTACGCTCTGCGCGAAGGCGATGGCGGGGAACAACACAAGCAGGAGCGGCAAAAGCATCCGCGCCGCAGATGCACCCGAAACCTGAAACCTGCCCCCCATCACTCCACCTTCCATGTCTTCGCCTCCACGGTAGGGTGGATGCCGGTTTCGATGACGGTTTCCTTATCCGGCGAAAGCAGGATGAGGTGCTCCACCCCATCGCGCCGGATGAGCACGAGCTTGCGCCGCCCGTCAATCATCGCCGCCTCCACCACACCCAGCCGTTTTTCGCCGCCGTCTTTGCGGATGCGCGCCATCATTTTTTCGCTGCCATATTTCCGCAGCACGTGCGAGAAAAGCAGAATAAGTGCCAGCACAAACGCCAGCGACGCAAAGGCTTTGATGATGCTGGTTGCTTCCATGTTTTTTTAGGTGCAAGTGGTAAGTGTGCGTACACGGGGCTTTTTTTACTTGCCGCCTGCACTTGTCACCTGCACTACTCCTCCCCTTTATACCCCGATTGGCGGTAAGCAGTCTGCGCTTTCTGTCCCTGATTGAGGGCACTTATTTCCGCACGCAGATCGTCCCGCTTCCGCGCAAGCAGCACTTCCAGTGCCTGCAGCCCTTCCAGCATCACTTTCAGCGGCTCCTGATACGCGCTCGCCTCCGCCCTGGGAAGCCGCTGCAATATGCCGCAGAATTCGTACACGATTTTCTCCATCGGATCCACGCTTACCGCGCGCCCGGCGTTAAAATCCTTCTGGCAGCGGGAAAGTGCCCCGCCCGCCTCGCGCAATAGTGCCTGTGCCCGTTCGTGTGACATTGTCTTTCTTTATGTTTGCTCCCTTCAAAGCCTTCTGGCTTTGAAGATGAGCCTAAGGGCTTCGCCCACTAAAGCTACGCGGCTTACTAGCCGCGTTCCTTGTCCACTGAACTCCGAACTCTAACCGCTACCAGCATTTCGCTTATACAGGTAAGAGAGAATCTCCGCTACCGCCGTGTAAGCCTCCAAGGGTATAAAGGTTTCCAGATCAAGTACAGATAAAATTTCGACGAGTTCGGCATCTTTATGGATGTGGATGCCGTGCTCCTCGGCGATTTTTATGATCTGCGCCGCCATCGTGCCCTCGCCCTTCGCCACGATTTTCGGCGCGGGATCGCTGCGCATCTCATAGGAAAGCGCAACAGCCTTCTGGAGCTTCTCTTTATCCCTGTCGTGATTCTTTGCCACCGATGCTTCCTCTGCTTCAGAACCTGTTTAGAATCTCAGACAGAGTTATCACTTTCCCCTTCCTACTCCAAGGTAAAACTGTTATCATGGTGCAATGCAGCATCGTGAAACACAGAGCGATTCCATTATACCACTGGCCATCACGCCGATGGATAGCCGGAGCGAGCGCATTCTGGAGATATTCCTGGATCAGTCGGTCGCAACCACGCGCACGGCAGAGGTGGAGCATGAGTATGCCACCGCCGTGGCGGATTTGCTGCAGGAAAATTATTTCCACCTGTGCAAAAGCCCCGGCGGAACCCCGGTCGCGCGTGGCCCCTATCACCTGCATCTGAGCATTCAGGACAATCGGCTGGTGATGGATATACGCCGCCTCGCGCCGGACGAATTGGGTCGGCTGGTTGAGAAAATCCGCGAGCGGGTGACCGTCCCCGTTTCGCCGTTCCGGGGCACAGTGAAGGATTATTTCTTCATCTGCGGCAGTTATTACAAGGAAATCCACGATGCCCGCCCCAGCCGTCTGGAAACTCTGGATATGGCGCGCCGCTCCATCCATAACGACGGCGCGGAGCTGCTCCAGCGTCTGATCCGCCCGGACATTGAGATTGATTTCGCCACCGCCCGCCGCCTGTTCACGCTGCTGTGTGTGCTGCATATAAGGTAGGGTGTAAGGGTTCAAGGGTATAAGGATGTAAGGAATTTTCACTTGCACCCTTAAATCCTTACACCCTTACACCCTTTGCATTTTTCTTCTTGAAAAACCCCCAGAATACGCTACAACCCACGGATTAGAACTGTGGCAAGGATGTATGGCGAAAGAAGAATTACTGGAATTTGAAGGCGTGGTGAAGGAGATTCTCCCGAACGCGATGTTCCGCGTTGTGCTTGATGTCAACGGGCACGAGATCATCGCACACACCTCCGGACGGATGCGCAAGCACCGCATCCGCATCCTGCTGGGTGATAAGGTCACAGTGGAAATGACCCCCTACGATCTCACGAAGGGGCGGGTTACTCACAGACATAAATAGGGGTGTAAGGATTTAAGGGTGTATGGGGCAGCGATGGTTTTCCCTTACACCCTTAAACCCTTACCGCCTTATACCCTTTATGCTCATCCTCGCCTCTGCCTCCCCTGCCCGGCTGGAACTGCTGCGCTCCATCGGCCTTGCGCCGGATAAGGTGCTACCCGCCGATGTAGATGAAACCCCGCTCAAAGCCGAAAAACCGGAACAGTATGTTCTGCGCGTGGCGCGGATGAAAGCCGAGGCGGTGGCTGAGCTGCATCCAGAAAATTTCATCCTTGCCGCCGATACCGCCGCCAGCCTCGGCCTCACCATCATCGGCAAAGCGGAGGACGCGCGCCACGCACGCGAAATTATCCAGCGTTTTTCCGGCCGCAGGCATCGGGTGCATACGGGCATCTGCGTGATCGCCCCGAACGGCGTTACCCGCACCCGGCGCGTCACCACCGTCGTGAAATTCGCCACCATCGCCGAACCGGAACTGGAAGCCTACATCACAAGCGGTGAGTGGCGCGGTAAAGCAGGGGCGTTCGGCATCCAAGGGCGCGGCGGCGGGTTCATCGAGTGGATCAATGGCTCGTTCTCGAACGTCATCGGCCTGCCGCTGGTGGAAACGCGGAACCTGCTCAAAGGCATGGGCTATAAAGGATAATGCTGGAACACCAGCCACACTATTCCCGCCACCTGCACCGCTGCAATCATCCCTAACCGCACCGAAAACGATGTTTTCCGCGTTTTATGGCGCAGCCATTTCCGCGCGCCCCACGCCGCTGGAGTTCCGCCGAGCAGGGCAAGCAGAAGCAGGCTCGCCTCCGGCACGCGCCAGCGTTTCCGGATGCTCGCGCGCTTGTCGCCGTAGAACGCCAGAAACGTCAGCGCGTTGATGGCAAGCAGGTAAAGCGCGAGCATGGCGGGCGATGGGTGCATGGCATCATCTTATCATGATTTCCCAGGCACTGTTACAGCCGCTTGACCCTTCCCCTGTTTTCTTATAGAAACGCGCAGCTTAACCGTCATGCCCTGAATTTGCATAGCAAATTCTAGGGGCATCCATTGCTCCGCTTGTATGTGCGTTAGATGGATCGCCCTAGAATCGCTGCGCGATTCAGGCGATGACGATGGAAACGATAAAAAATATGGCACTCATCGTACAAAAATTCGGCGGCACTTCCGTAGCGAACATCGAATGCATCCGCAATGTGGCGAAGCGCGTGGCCGCCGAACGCGCTGCGGGGAACAAGGTTGCCGTGGTGCTTTCCGCGATGGCGGGGGTCACCAACCAGCTTGATGCCTGGGCGCGCGAGGTTTCCACGCTCAGCCACCCGGAAGACATGGCGGAATATGATGCGGTGGTTTCCACCGGCGAACAGGTGACGATCGGCCTGCTGGCACTGACACTGCGTTCGATGGGCATCCCCGCGCGCTCCTGGCTTTCCTGGCAACTCCCCATCCGCACAGACGATATGCACATGAAAGCGCGCGTTTCCTCCATCGAAACGAAGGAGCTTCTCGTTTCACTGGAGAAGGGCGAAGTGGCGATCGTGCCGGGCTTCCAGGGCATTACGGAAAGCGGGCGCGTCACCACGCTGGGGCGCGGCGGATCGGATACCTCCGCCGTGGCGTTGGCGGCGGCATTGAAGGCTGATCTCTGCGACATCTACACGGATGTGGATGGGGTATACACCTCCGATCCGCGCATCGTGAAGAAGGCACGCAAGCTCAATAAAATCGGCTACGAGGAAATGCTGGAGATGGCTTCCCTCGGCGCGAAGGTGCTGCATACGCGCTCGGTGGAAATGGCGATGAAGCATAACGTGCGGGTGCAGGTGCGCTCGACATTTTCGGATAACACGGGTACATTTCTGGTAGGAGAAGAGGAAATCATGGAACGCAGGCTCATCACGGGAATCACCTACAGCCGCAGCGACGCGCAGGTTTCGCTCATCAAGGTGGAAAATAAGCCGGGCATCGCGGCAAAGATTTTTGGCCCCCTCGCGGAGGCGGAAATCAACGTGGATATGATCGTGCAATCCATCAGCCCGGATGGCAAAGTGGCCGACATCACCTTCACCGTGGCGAAAACCGACCTCGATAAAACGCTGGAGGCACTGAAAATTTCCGGCCTGAAGTACGAAAAACTGTTCACCGCCTCCAACATCGCCAAGGTTTCGGTGATCGGCGTGGGGATGCGCAGCCACGCGGGGCTGGCACAAAAAATGTTCGCCACGCTGGCCGATAAAGGCATCAACATCCACGCCATCTCCACCTCCGAAATCAAGATCAGCGTGCTGATTGACGAGGAATATCTGGAGCTTGCCCTCCGCGCGCTGCATACCGCGTATGGATTGGACGCGGGGAAATAGAGTTCTCTGTCATTCCAGCGAAGGCTGGAATCCAGCGCGGCGCGTCCGCGACGCAAAAAACCTTTCCGCCGCAGACGCGGCTTTGGCTGGATTCCCGCTTTCGCGGGAATGACAAGGACAACAAGGACACACTATGAAACCCTCAATGCCTGATACTACTACATCTACCTCACGAGATCCTGCGGTCAAGCCGCAGGATGACGTATTATGCAAGCTCTGGCAGCGCGGAAACACTTTCCTCGGCACGGAAGTTGCCATCCTGTGCGGCGCGATGAGCTGGGTGAGCGAGCGGCATCTGGTTTCGGCCATCTCCAACGCGGGCGGGTTCGGCATCATCGCCTGCGGCGCAATGAATCCGGAGTTGCTGGAGAAGGAGATTGTGGCGACGAAGGTGCTTTTGGAACCCTCTCCTGCGTGCGGGAGAGGGCAGGGTGAGGGCACTTCTGCGGCGGGCAGCCCTCACCCCACCCCTCTCCCGCACGCGGGAGAGGGAGTACTGCGACCCTTCGGCGTGAACCTCATCACCATGCACCCGGAACTGGATGCGCTGGTGGAGGTGTGTGGCCGCCAGAAAGTCAGCCATGTCGTGCTGGCGGGCGGCTTGCCGAAAGCGGCCACCATCGCGCGGCTGAAAGCCCTCAACATCAAGGTGATGTGCTTCGCCCCTGCCGTGCCGCTGGCGCAGAAGCTGGTGAAAGGCGGCGCGGACGCACTCATCATCGAAGGTTCGGAGGCGGGTGGACATATCGGGCCGGTTTCCACCAGTGTGCTGGCGCAGGAAATCCTCCCCTTCATGAAGGGGAACTATCCGGAAATTCCGGTGTTTGTCGCAGGCGGCATCGGGCGGGGGGAGGCCATCGTGAGCTACCTTGAAATGGGCGCGAGCGGAGTGCAGCTTGGAACCCGTTTTGTATGCGCCACGGAATCCATTGCCCATCCGAATTTCAAAAAACTCTTCATCAAATCCCGCGCGAAAGATGCCATGCCCTCCGTGCAATTATTCCCGGAACTTCCCGTTATTCCCGTGCGTGCCATCGTCAACAAAGCCACCGAGGAATTCGAGCACTGCCAGCGTGAAACCTCCGACCTGCTCCGCGAGGGCAAGCTCTCAAAGGAAGAAGCGCAGCTTAAAATCGAGCATTTCTGGGCAGGAGCACTGCGCCGCGCGGTCATCGAGGGCGACGTGGAGCACGGATCGGTGATGGCGGGGCAAAGCGTCGGCATCATCACGCGCGAACAATCCGCCAAGGAAATCATTGCGGAACTCGTAGCGCAGGCGGTAGAATATCTTGATTAGGTTTCCTGTCATCCTGAGCCTTGGGCGAAGGATCTCACGCCGCAGGGGATCCTTCGCTTCGCTCAGGATGACAATCCCATGATCAACCCCACGCGCCTTCAGCAGATCACGGACGGCGATATTTCCCTGCAGCGCGAGCTTCTGGGGCTTTTTTTCGACACGGTCACGCGGTGCATGGGCACGATGCGCGATGTTTCCGATGCAGCAGATACCGCCTGGCGCGATGCCGCGCATGAGATGAAGGGAGCCGCCAATACGCTGGGGTTTGAGCGCATCGGCGCGGTTTGCCTGCGTGTACAGGTGATTCCTTCTTTCTCTTCCGCCGATAAACAGGCCGCCCTGCGCGAGCTTGAGGCTGCCATCATGGAAGTAACGGCATTTGCGGAAGCAATAGCGGGGACGTGAAGGAATAATTCTCCGCCCTGCAGAATATGCCATGACTGTCCGGAATCCCTTGCATTTCCGCCGCGCTTCCTTATAGTCCGGGCGTGTCGGGGCGTAGCGCAGTCTGGTAGCGCACCTGGTTTGGGACCAGGGGGTCGGAGGTTCGAATCCTCTCGCCCCGACCATTACAAAGCGCACTTCCTGTGCAGGATAAACCAACACAGTATAATCAACATACTCCGCCCCAAGGGACGGGGTGGACGGGGCAGATTCCTTCTTCGCCGCAAGCGGCGGGGAATCTACCCCTGCACGATTGAAAAATAATATCTATTTTCCGGGCGGCTATCATATTCAGAAGCTAAGCTGCTGAATTATAAATCTCTCATTGAATATGGTTTTGTGAAATGCCCCCGATTATGCCCCCACACGTTTTTCTTAGCATACGGTGGAGCAAGCCGCCTTCTGGGTTTCATTATTCGGTTTTCCGTGTATTCCCGCAGCATAATGACTGAGTACCAGCCCGCATAGAAGGACAACATCACCATCCGATACTTTTTTGCACCCCTGCGTGGGCTGGATGATATGCACCAGTTCCGGCGGCA
>JAHFPR010000256.1 GCA_023269645.1 Alphaproteobacteria bacterium
GGCGCGCTGAAAACACTCGGCGAGAAACTCTCGCATCTGAATGGCATGCTGGAAAAACAGGCGGAGCGTAGCGAAGGGCTGGAAAGCTGCTGGCAACGCACCCAAGTGTTGTTGCAGCAATTGAAACAGTGGGCAGGTGAATCACCCTCTCCCCAGCCCTCTGATGAAACTACTAGCCATTCGACTAGGCCATCAAAAGACAAAGGCCAAGTCGCTGGTTATCCCGCAAGCGGGAGAGGGCGTAATAGTTCCCCTTTCCCGCTTGCGGGAGAGGGGCTAGGGGAGAGGGATGGTTTTGTGCGCTGGCTGGAAGTATTCCACCATTCTGTGCAGCTCAACACCACACCGCTATCCATCGCGGAAATTTTCGCCAAGCAGATCGGCGGCCATCCGCGCGCATGGATTTTCACTTCCGCCACGCTCGCCGTGAAGCAGGATTTTAAACATTACCAAACCGAGATGGGCTTGCTGGAAGCGCGCACCGCTTACTGGGATAGCCCGTTCAACTACCCGGAGCAGGCGCTGCTGTATGTGCCGCAGGACATGCCGGAACCGAACAGCCCCGGCTATACCGAGGCAGTGGTGCAGGCGGCACTCCCCTTGATCGAGGCCAGCAAGGGACGCGCGTTTCTGCTGTTCACCAGCTTGCGTGCCATGCAGCGCGCACATGAAATTCTCACCGCCGAGTTCGACCGCAAGAATCTGACTTACCCGCTGATGCTGCAAGGCGAAGGTTCGCGCAACGAGCTGTTGAGCCGCTTCCGTGAACACGGCAATGCGGTACTGCTGGGTAGCCAGTCATTTTGGGAAGGGGTGGATGTGCGCGGTGAGGCGCTGTCGCTGGTGGTGATAGACAAACTGCCGTTCGCCCCGCCGGATGATCCGGTACTGGCGGCACGCATCGCGCAACTCAACAAACAGGGGCGCAATGCCTTCATGGAATATCAGTTGCCGCGTGCGGTGATCAACCTCAAGCAGGGTGCGGGGCGCTTAATCCGCGACGAGACCGACCGCGGCGTGCTGATGATCTGCGATCCACGTTTGATCGGTAAACACTATGGCAAGCGCATCTGGCAGAGTTTGCCGCCGTTCAGGCGGACGCGGGAAGAGGCAGAGGCGGTGAAGTTTTTTGGGTAGGGCGTCTTACGCGTCTGCGCACAAGCGTATCCCTATTCCTTTTCCGCCCACAGGTCATACGCATCCGAATCCGTTACATACACATCCACGAAGTCACCCACTTTCAGCGAGCGATCCTTCTTGATGTACACCAGCCCGTCAATCTCCGGAGAATCGGCGGAACTGCGCGCAACTGCACCTTCGCTGTTCACTTCGTCCACCAGCACGCGGATGGTCTTTCCAATTTTGCGTTTGAGCCGTGCAGCGCTGATTCCTTGCTGTATCTGCATCAGGTGAAACAGGCGTTCTTCCTGCACTTCGTGCGGAACATGATCCAGCAATGCGTTTGCTGCCGCGCCTTCCACCGGGGAATAAGCAAAGGCGCCGACACGATCCAGTTGCGCTTCCTCGAGGAAGCCGATCAGCTCTTCAAATTCCTCTTCAGTTTCGCCGGGAAAACCGACGATAAAGGTGCTGCGCAAGGTGATATCCGGGCAAATGCTGCGCCATTGTTTGATGCGCGCCAGCACGTTCTCGCTGCTGGCTGGCCGTTTCATCAAGTTGAGGATGCGCGCGTTGGCGTGCTGGAACGGCACGTCGAGGTAGGGCAAGATTTTCCCTTCCGCCATCAACGGGATCAGCTCGTCCACATGCGGATACGGATACACGTAGTGCAGGCGCACCCATACGCCTAGCTCACCCATTTCTCGGGCCAGTTCGGTTAAGCGCGTCTTGATCGGCCTGCCGCCCCAGAAGTCGGTGCGGTATTTCACGTCCACGCCGTAGGCACCGGTGTCTTGCGCGATCACCAGCAACTCCTTCACGCCTGCCTTCACCAGGCTTTCGGCCTCCTGCATTACCTCGCCCACCGGGCGGCTGACCATATCGCCGCGCAGGCTGGGGATGATGCAGAAGGTGCAATGATGATTGCAGCCTTCGGAAATTTTTATGTAGGCGTAATGCCTGGGTGTGAGACGGATGCCCTGCGGCGGCACGAGGTTGTCGTAAGGGTCGTGCGGCTGGGGCAAGTGTGCGTGTATCGCCTCCATCACCTCATCCGTGGCG
>JAHFPR010000257.1 GCA_023269645.1 Alphaproteobacteria bacterium
ACCAGCTGCGCGTCTTTGAGCGTGGCCTGCAGCTTCCATCCCTGCTTTTTCGACCATGATTGTAACGCGACGCGCATGATTTATCCCCTTGCAGTTATAATGATTCTGCCCCCGTCAATGTACCATTACCGAACGGAGTTCTTTCCCCTTCCTCTACTCCTGCAATTTTCATTCCAGCGCTTTTATAAAAAATTTTCTAGGAATTGCAGCACCTTTCCGTTAAGATTTTCTTTAAGTTTCATAGTTGGATAGCAAACTTGATGGTTTTATTTTCTCCAGCTAATTAAATCTTTAGTAGTGTAACGCACGGAATGTCTGATAGCAACGCCATAAACACGGAAACCTTTAAAGCCGCCGTCAAGCGGCGCAAGGAACGGGAGGATTTACAGTTTCTTATCGTGGAGGATCAGAAATTCTCCCGCCTGATGCTGAAAAATTTCCTTGCCAAAAGTTATACGGTGGCAATGGCGGAATCCGGAGAAGAGGCGCTTGCCGCCTATGTCACCGCCGCGCCAGACATCGTATTTCTCGATATCGAACTGCCAAAAATCAGCGGCCACCAGGTGCGCGACCTTCTGGTAAAACTCGATCCGGAAGCGTTCGTGGTGATGGTGACCGCCAACAACCACAAGCAGGATGTGGAAACCTCCATGAAGGGCGGCGCGAAAGGGTTCATCGTCAAGCCTTATACCAAAGAAAAGATCTACGATATCATTGATAAATACATTGCTGCAAAACAAGGGAGATAACGATGGCTGATGCGGTAAACCTGACTAACCTTCGGGAAATGACCGAGGGTGACGTGGAGATGGAGAAAGCGCTGTTCGAGGAATTCTGCTCGTCCGCGGAAACCTGCATCGCCGCACTCGAAGCCAACTGCGCGGATGGCGAAAACGAAGTATGGCGCTCCAACGCCCATGCGCTTAAAGGCACGTCCCTCAACCTCGGCGCGGAAAAACTTGGGGTTTTATGCAAGCAGGCGCAGGAGGGATGCGCCGCCTCTCAGGCTGAAAAGCAAACCATGCTCTCCGGAATAAAAACTGAATATGCCGAGGTAAAAACATTTTTAGATAGCGTGCATTAAGTGCGAACCTCGGGTGCGAACTGCGAACCCGTTTTTCTGCCCTGTCGCTGGGGGAGGTTCGCGGCCTTGCCTCCCGCATAGGGATTGCCTCGGGGAAGGACCCGTGCCGCCCTGCCGACCATGGATAGGCCGGGAGGGCGGGGAGGCCGCGTTATCGGCGCGGCTTCCGGCGGCTAAGAGAAGCGCCGCCCATTCCGTGGCGGCCTCAGATGTAACGGGGCTTCAAGCGTTCCGCGCGCTCGCGCTCCAGTGCGTCCCGATCCTCCTGCCTGCGCCAGTCCTCCTTGATGTGATTGGTGGTGGGCATAACCCTATCCATCATCGCTCGTACAGGGCTGATCGCTTCCTTCCACGCCGCTGCCAGCCTGCTCGCTTCGGCAGGCGAGGGGCTGCCGTAACTGGGGTAGGAGTTTGAACCAAGCAGCGCCGTGCCGTCGCGGAACGTGCTGACATGCACATCTTCGTAGCGGTTTCTGAGCGGACTGTGATCCCAGACGTTATGCAATACGCGGGCAACGTGCAGTATGTCCTGGATCGGGAGGCACAGGCGCTTAAGTTCCGCGTCCAGCAGGTCGGTGACCGCGCTGCCGAAATCCCGCCGTGCTTCCATCAGTGCGCCGCAGGTATCGACAATCGCACGATCCTGCTCCACGGATTTCTGGTGGAGGGATTTTTCCGCCGCCTGGAGCTTGCGCTGCTCGGCATGCAAAGCGTCGAGTTTATCCTGTGATTTGGTAATTTTTGCGCCGTCGGGCTTGCGCCGGAGCAGCGATTCAGCTTCGAGGTCGCCGAGCGCTTCCTCCTGCGCCTGGATATCCTTGCCGATGGAAGCCTGCCGCTTTTCAACATCGTGGATAGCGTCGCTGATGTGGTTCCCTTCTTCCAACGCTGCTGCTGCGTTTTGCATGGCGTTGGAGAGATAGTCGGGAATGGAAGGTTTTTTGTAATCGAGTGTCATAGATTCCTCATGGGTAATGGTTGGGATAAAAATGATAGGGAAAGATGAGGTACGGAGGAGGACGGGTGACATACACACCCGTCCTGTTGCAGGAACGGGTGTGTATGTAATACACCACGTGGGGGGG